>VGIQ01000054.1 GCA_016867835.1 Calditrichota bacterium
TCTAATCCTTTTAATGATTAGATATGACATACTCACCATTCCCAAAAGTATGAGAATGTGAGCCAAAATGCTAAATACAACGTTGACGATCATTTTGAATAATCCTCTATTGGATTTGAGATTGATCGAACATGGAATGCTCCTACCCCGCCGCCTTCATAAACACCTTCACCGCCTGCAATGTCAGCCCCTCGTCCCCCACCGCATCCCAACTCATCTCGCGATAATAGGGAACATTGTTCATCAAAGCCTTCAATGCATCAGCGTGGGAATCGAGATGCTGCGGCTTCTTGAAGTGCGCCGAGAGGTCGCTGACGATCTTCCAGACCGGCTTTGCCTGACCGAACGGCTCAAAGGCACGTTCAGCGCGTTGCACACGTCCGCGAAAGTTGGTGAAGAGACCCCGATACTCTCCCCAGGACGCGGCGGGAAGCACCAGGTCATATGCGCCTTCGGTGCCCTCTGACAAGTTGCGCAAGATGCCATACCGTCTCTTCAATTTAGCAACGGCTTCGGTCGAAAGGAAAGTGCGAGGATCGGCGAGGAGCGTAACGAGCGTATCGATCTTGCCGGCTTTGACTGCATCTTCCAATCCAGAGACGCCGATGCCTCCTACGCCGGGTTCAATGCCGATCCACTCGGCTCCGATGCGGTTGGGAAACGGATCCGGTGTTCTCAAGAGGTCATCGCCATACCATTCCGGATCGCCCGGTAGGTTGTGATCGACGTTGGGCAGTTTCAACTGATCGATGAAGAATGCCTTCACCGCGTAGAGTTCTTCACTGGTAAGCATTGGCGATGCCACAACGGCGATCTTTCCTGCGCCGCCTTTCATGGCCTCAAACAGACCTGAAGCAAGCGCCTTGACTGCCGTGTCCCATTCAATGACCTTTAACTCACTGCCCTGACGCGTCAAAGGCTGTCCCAACCGGCTGCCGTCATCGGTTGGACGGTATCCATAGCGTCCGGCATCGCACATCCAGGACCCGTTGACAGCGTCGTTGTCGCGGGGCTTCAGACGTTGGATCCGCTGCATCGCGGTCGGCGGCGTCCGGTGCGTTTTCATTTGATAGGTCTTCTTATGGCCGTGGTAGGGATTGTCATCGTAATCGATCCGGACATTGCAGCCCCGACTGCAGCCCGGGCAGATGGAGTTGACCGACTTCAGAAACCAGACTCGCCGTTTGAACCGGAAGTCCTTGTCGGTGAGCGCTCCGACCGGACAGAGATCGACCACATTGCCAGCATAGTCGTTGTCGAGCCGCGCTCCGGGTCGCAGGTCAAGCCGCTCCGTTGAGCCCATGCCGAAGATGCCAAGTTCATGCGTCTTGGTAACATCCTGGCAGAACCGGACGCAGCGCGAACATAGCACACACCGCTCGCTGTCGAGGACGACCGACCGGCCGATATCCTTGGCTTTCTCCTTATGAATCTTGGGTTCAAGCAGACGGCTCTCATGGCGTCCGAACTGCAGGTAAAAGTTCTGTAGATCGCACTCGCCGGCGTCGTCACAGACCGGGCAATCGACCGGGTGATTGGCGAGCAGGTACTCGAGGGTCATCTGCTGCTGCTTCTTAACGGCAGGGGTGTCGGTCCAGACCTCGAGACCCTCGGCAACGGTGAGGTTGCACGAGATATCGACGCGCGACCGACCGCCCTGAACGACCTCGACCTTGCACATCCGGCACGATCCGACGACCTTCAGAGCGTGGTGGTAGCAGAAGTGCGGGACGTAGTGTCCGGATTGCTTACAGGCTTCGAGGATGTTCATCCCGTTGGGGAAGTCGTGCTCGACGCCGTTGATCTTCATTCGCGGCATAGAAGGAAGAAAGGTTTGCCACAGAGAACACAAAGAAGCAGAGAGTACCTGAACTCTGCGCATCTCAGTTCCCGGCGGTCTGATTGTTTGAGCAGTGTCGCCTTGTCCGTCCGGATGCCGGATGGATACTCCAGATAGACAATATACGACTCCCCGAGCAGATTTCCAGCATTCCAGACAGCGGAATAACGCATGGCAGGTCGAAATCGACCGGACAGGCGCACCACTACTCCGACGTTGAGACCTTATGCTGTGAAGACGGTCGAGCCATCCCTCAAGGAGGTCGAAGGTGAAGATGGTGGTAGGATTGAAGGAACTGCGATAGACATATCCTCAACAGCAAAGGGGCGCCTTGGCAGCGCCCCTTTAGCAGATTCACGAGTGATCCAGACTTGGTCGTTATTAATCGGAGCATCGAATAGTAGCATCAGTAGGATGGACATTCTTGTCCGTCCAAAGGGCAGGCAGGAATGCCTGCCCTACTGGAGAATACCACAATTATCTGCACCCATTAATATTAGTTCGTGAAACCATACATCATCTGCCACGCTGTATGAGACTATTTAAGGATAACCACCTTGCGTATGTCATTGACTTGCAACGATGACAACTTAAGCCAGTAGGTCCCCGCTGGTAGATGCGCGCCATCCCAGCTTAATGAATGTTTGCCTGCCGAAAGTGAACTTAGCAGATGATGCACAACAGGTACCCCGCCAGATGTGTATGCAGAGAGAGTAACCTTGCCAGGCACTTCGAGGTAGAAATCCACCAAGGCAGCAGTATTGAAAGGGTTCGGATACACTCTTACAATGCCTGCTCGCGCAGGAATGAGTTCCCTTCTCTTTATATTCGATGCATATGCTCGTATGGGAATACTGATGCGCGGATCAGATTGCGAATCGCTGATGATAATCAACTCATCTGCATAATCGACCCAGTCCGCAGCCCGGAACCACACCTGAAGTGTATCCTCCCCGCGCGGTTCAAGCAGCAGTTGCTGAACGCTAACACCGAATGCATCCTCACTGGTGAAAATATCGCTGATCTCGATTTGTTCTTCACCGATATTTCGAATCCGAAAGAGGAATAGCGTAAGTAGTGTCCGGGTGAAGTTGTCCGTGCAATCCGCCAAAATCGATAAGGTCTGGCCACCCAGCCTGCCAAGGCCAAATTAAATAGATGTCGGTCGGAATCAAGACTCGCATCCTGATCGCAATAACGGTAACCGGCGATTCCGGGTCGTTGGATAGGATATGCAACTCTGAAGAATAGACCCCACGCGAAAGTCCAATGGTTGCCATAGTAATCACAAGATTCACATCCCCGCCGGGATCGATCTCTTCCCGGCGGCGGTTCCCAGTTGAGTTCTTCAGGAGCCACCACTATTCGCGGCTGACTCTGCAGAGCCAAGGTCATACCAAGAAGCGATCCAATGATAAGAGTGCTGTTGATCATCCTGCAGTCTGCGGCTTGACTTGCATGTTCCTTCATGGCTTCGCCCACTTCTTCAACGCATCTGCCACAGCAGCGCGAACCAACGAGTCGGTGTCGCTCTTTGCTCCTTCCAAAGCGTCAAAGACGATCGCATCTATTCCGGATCGGCCCGCCAGCATTCGAGCCGCAAGGCGTCGCTCTTCGACCGAACCGGTGCGGACAATCTCCGCCAATACCATCGGATTCTGCAACTGGTTCAGCACCGTTGCAAAGTGCTCGGCCCGGCGGTCGGCACTCCATTCCTGCCGCTCATCTTCGCCCGATGGAAACGACCCGGTGTCACCTTGGAGCGGCGTAGTATCGACACGCCCTTCTGCAAGGTCCTGCAAATAACGAAGATCCTCTTCATCGGAAACGGAAAGCGAAACTTCGCTGTCGACATCGATAACCTCAGTTTCCAGCGTATCCTCCTCCTCGATGAACAGCGGTGCCTCCATTTCCCGCACAAAGTCGGCAAACTCTTCGGTGCTCGCGCCAATCTTGGCAAGCGAATGAACCGCCTCAAGTCGAATTTTGACGTCGTTGTCGCGTCTGGCAATGGCTCGCAACTTATCCTCGGCTTTGCGAGCCGGAACGCCGATCTCGCCAATGGCCTTCACGGCATCCCTACGCTCTTCCATGAGCCGTGAACTTAGTCGCTCGACCCACTCCGACAGCGGCAGCCCTTGATGCTCAACTTCGCGCTTGCCGCATCCAGCGGTCATTGCGAGTATGGCAACGATACTCCAAACCGCCCCTCTCATAATGTTACCCATCCTTGAAATGTGGCAAATGGTTCATTTCAGTAACCGAATACTGCAAAGCAGCGACGCCGCCGGGCGGCTCTTTCATCCCACCGCAGCGACTTTGCGAGGCAGCCGGCGTTCGAACTCCTCAGGGAACTTCTTGAGCATTGCCTGAATCGGCCAGGCTGCAGCGGATCCGAGCGGGCAAATCGTGGTTCCGTCCATATTATTGGCAAGGTCGAGCAAGGTATCGAGGTCTTCTGGTCGTGCCCGGCCCTCGATCAACCGGTGCAGGATTTTATAAGTCCAGGCCGTTCCTTCACGACAGGGGGTGCACTGCCCGCACGATTCGTGTGCATAAAAGCGGGCGATGACCATCAACGCTTCGACCATATCGACGCTTTCGTCCATGACGATGACGCCACCGGAGCCGAGCATCGTCCCGGCAGCGCGGGTTGCTTCGAAGTCCATTGCCACGTCGATCTCGTCGGCCCGCAGCACCTGAACCGACGACCCGCCGGGGATCACTGCCTTCAGCGTATGTCCGTCCCTTATCCCTCCGGCGACGCCGTAGATCATATCACGCAGCGAGTAGCCCATCGGTAGTTCATGCACTCCTGGCTTTCTGACGTGCCCGGAGATGCAGAAGAGTTTCGTCCCCGGCGATTTCTCTGTGCCTCTCAGTCTGAATCGCGAAGCGCCGTTGGATATGATAAAAGGTAGATTAGCGAGCGTTTCAACATTGTTGACGACCGTCGGCCTCCCGAACAGGCCTTTCAGAGCCGGAAACGGCGGTTTGATGCGCGGCCAGCCCTTCTTGCCTTCGAGCGACTCGATAAGCCCCGTCTCTTCGCCACAAATGTAGGCTCCGGCACCGTGATGGACATGAATGTCGAGGTCAAATCCACTTGAGAGGACATTTGTTCCCAAGTAACCAGCGTCATAGGCTTCGCGAAGTGCTGCCTCAAACGTCTGGCGCGGCTCATAGAACTCGCGTCGGATATAGACATATGCGGTCCGAACACCAATAGCGCGGGATGCCAGAATAATCCCCTCGATCAACCGGTGAGGATCGCGACGCAGGATTTCCCGGTCCTTGCAGGTGCCAGGTTCCGACTCATCGGCGTTGACGCAGAGATACTTCGTCCAGGGCGTATCCCGGGGCACAAAGGACCACTTCATACCGGTCGGAAAGCCTGCGCCTCCCTGGCCGCGTAGTCCAGCCTCCTTGACTTCGCCAAGAATCTGATCCGGCGTCATTTCGAGCAGTCCTTTTCGTGCTGCACCATATGCGCCGCGTTCCTCGGCAATCTTTAGATGATGTGCATCCCGAATCAGAAAGTTGACCGACACCGCCCCGCCTTCGAGCGGCTCGGTATGCGTCAACGACGTATCGTTCACTATCTTCTCACCTGACTTGAGTCGGGCACAGACCGTCTGCACTTTCTCCGGTGTAAGATTGCCGATCAGGGTCTCCCCTACCAACATCACCGGTGCATCGCAGCAACAACCGAGGCATTCTGCCCTCTGATACGACACCAGCCCGTCCGGAGTTACTTCCTTCTCGCCAACCCCTAACTCTCTTTCGAGCAGGTCGATGAGCGGTTCAGCTCCGACTAGGCTGCAACTGATGTTGTGACAAACCTGAATATGCGTCTTCCCGACGGGCTGCTGAAAGATAAGTGGATAGAACGACGCCGTCTCGTGCACCGTGCACTCATCCACTTCGAGAAGCCCGGCAACGGCGGCTTCATCTTCGGGTGTTATGTGCCCGTTACGTTCCTGGATTTCAAAGAGCGCCGGTACCAGTGCCGCCGACGGGCGTTCATACCGTACTTTAAGTGCCTCAATGGAGCTTACCACTTCGGAAGGCAGTGATGATGACATTGATAGACTGGTAGTTTTGAATCTATGATCGATGATTTGAATGCCGCATGAAAAGCGAATACTAACCACAGAACTTCAATTCTATCTGAATCCGGCTTTCAAATAAAGCATAAGCGGCTCTGCCGGGTAGCGGAGCAGGTTGTAATATTCCTTGTTCACCAAGTTCTCCACGCCGATAGTCAAATCGAACGACCGGCCGAATCCCCTGTGAAGACTCATATCCCATCGAAGATAAGAGGCATAAAGATTGACTCCCTCAAAGTCAACCGGCGCCGCGTCCCTCCAAAGTAGATCGGATGAGGCAGTAATGCCAAAGTGAGATACTATTACCTGGACACCTGCGGTGAAGGGAGCCTTTAGCGGTGCCCTATTACCCGGCAGATTGCCCGTTGTCCGGGCTTGGACGCCCTCCCCCCAGACACTAATACCAGCGTTTGGACCAAGATCGAGTGTTATATCGATCCCTCCGCCTGACTCTTGCAACTGCCTCGGCATCAGTATCCAATAGTCTCCGCCGGGATGATAAGGGAAAAGCGAATGACGCGAATCGCTTATTCGACCGGTAAGTGCCGCTTCGAGACTCCGAGTCAGTTGGCGACGATACTCGAGGCGTAGCGCCAGAGCCTCCTCACGAATCGTGCCTCGCGAAGCCTGAGCCATCATCGGAAACCGTAACGTCCAGCCTCCCAATGACTCCAATTCGGCATCCGGCGCCAGTGAAAAAGAGACCACTCCATCCCACGGCTCACGCCATTGAATTTCAAGCCGCGGCTTGTAGCCGCTCCGTTTCTGATCATTCTGCAGAGCAGCGGCTTCACCCGGCGTCAGGGGAATTAGTTCCCCCCCAGATGATGTCCCCCCGCCATATATCAATACTCCGACCGAACCGACCAAAGACCGGGATAACGGCTTGCGATAGCGCAGGTCAAGTTTTGTCAGTTGCAGCGGTGACTCTTCATTTCGGACGACTTCACCCGCCAGCGCCAGATCGACCTCGATCCGTCCTTCCTTGAAAGCGTCTTCGCGATGTAAGATCAACTCAGACTTTGTCGCATCTGTTGCCCAGCGGTCAACCGCGAGCAAGCCGCCTATCGAACCGCCTCCCACCGGCAAAGGGCTAACAGCCACATCGAAGCCCAACCCCTCCCAGGTGAGAAGTTCGGTTGTTGAGACGGTTCGGTGACGGCGAAAAGAATGGCTCTTAAATTGTAACTGCGGCCCTACCACACCCGCATTGCCGATAGCACGGCTTGCCTCCCCTTTAGCCTCCCAACCGAAGCGCCAGCCCACAACCTGCCGTTGCGGAGGATTGTTGAATGACGCGCCTGCACCCCATTCGATTTCACTTGCCGCGCGTCCTATCCCGCCTTCGCCGCTAAAGTTTCCAAACGATCCGCCGCGAGCCGTTATCCATGCTCTGCGTCCGGAGCGCTCCCAAATGAGCGGCGGTCGTCCCGGCGGCTCCCAAGGCGACTCAACGACAAGCCCGGGTCGTTCGGCATACGATTCGTCGGGCAGTATAAGCACCGCGTCAACTTCGCCGGTAATGCGCTCGGCTGGAATGCGAATGGCGCGCTCGACACCTTCAATCAGGTATTCGGGCAAGGCAATGACCGGAAGTTCAGCACGAATCGACTTCGATTGGATGGCTGCCACGAGAATTAGGACCGGCAGCGTATGTCTTCCGATAACCATCAGGATTCCTTGTCGTTAGATAAGTCGATTCCTGAACTTGTGGTTTCTCGAATCGCAAGTTGTGCTTCAAGAGCACGAATCCGCTTTATCAACGCCGGTAATTGACTCAGAGCCGCTTCGATGCGCATCGCTTCCATTTGCGGTCGCGCCGGATAGCCGGATATCATCCCTCTGACGTCGAACGACTTGGTAACTCCAGCCTGTGCCCCGACGATCATTCCGTCGCCGATTTCGATATGCCCTACCAGACCGACCTGGCCGCCCATCATGACTCCGGACCCGATTCGCGTCGATCCCGATATGCCAGTCTGCGCTGCGATAACGCTGTTCGAACCGATATGAACGCCATGCGCGATCTGCACGAGATTGTCGATCTTGGTTCCGCGGCCGATCCTCGTTTCGCCGATGGTCGCCCGGTCGATACAGGCGTTAGCCCCGATCTCGACGTCATCTTCGATAACCACCGTGCCGATCTGGGGCATCTTGCGGTAACTATCGCCGGTCCGGGCATAGCCGAATCCATCGAAGCCGACTACTGTCCCATCACCAATGACCACGCGATCGCCAAGTGTAATCCGATGCCGGATGATGGCACCAAGTCCGATGGTACACTCTCTTCCGATGATCGTCTCCCGGCCAATATAGGAATGCGGCATAATCCGCGTCCCAGCACCAATCCGAACTCCGCTCTCTATTACTACCCAGGAGCCTATAATGACATCTTCTGCCAAAATCGCACCCGGATCGATAATAGCCGACGCCGATTTGCCCGATACGCTGGCAGACACTCCATTATAGCCTTCCCAATCGGGATGGAAGATTGCGAGTGCCTGCCCGAAATCTACATAAGGCTGTCGCGAGACGATTCTGGTCATACCGACCGGTGCTGGTTCACCCGGTGCGATAATGACCGCCCCGGCGTGACTTGCCTGCAAGGCTTGACGATAACGCGGGTTAGCCAGAAAGGTGAGATCCTCTGCGCCGGCATCTTCAATGGTTGCGATTCCGGTCAACAAACGGGTTGCATCTCCCTCCACCGGGCAGTCAAGTCTGGCGGCGAGGTCTCCGGCGGTAATCACCTGAGCGCTTTAATGGGTCTCACTTTTGCAACTCCTCTATCACCTTCTCCGTGATGTCGAATGTGGGCTTTACATATACGATGTTTCCGGCAATAGTGTCGAATATGACATCGAGCCCTTCGGCGGCGGCAACTTTGTATATGGCATCAGTGACCCGGGCGTCGAGCGGTTCCATCAATTCGCGTCGCCGCTTCATATAGCGGCTGTTCTCGTCGAACCAGGTGTCCTGCTTGAACTTCTGAGATGCCTTCCGCATTTGAGTCAGTTCGTCTTCAAGCACCTTGCGCCGCTCAGCACTCAGAATGAGGCGCAGTTCTTCCAGTTCGCTCTCCTTTACTCGCACCAATGCTTCCATACTGTCGGCTTCGACCTGCCACTGATCGCTATCGCGCTTGAGAGCGTTCTCAGCGTCGCGATATTCCGGAAGGCGCTGCGTCAGGACATCGGAACGGACATAACCGATCTTGACCCCGCTTCCAGTCCAAGGGAAGGCCGGTCCTCCGCCGCTGGAACTGCCGTTGCGTGCCGTTCCGGCACATCCTACTATCAGCCAAAGGCAGAAGGTGTAGGAGACATTGCGAAGCCGTAGCGTTCTCGAAGTGATTCCTCTGGTCGGACTACCCTTCACGCGCCCGCCCGTTGTTCATGTTTGTTTCGATATCTATTGCCCTTCGCTCTTCTATCACTTCTTCTCCTTCAACTGGCGGAGCACCTTGTCATTCAGATCGTCCGGGTTGCGGGCATAGACGACCGTCCCGCTTGCGGCGTCGATGATGATGTCATAACCTTCCCGTTCACCGACTTCGTCGATTGCCTTGTTGACAATCTGCAGAACACCACCCAATAACTCCCCCTTGCGCTTCTGAGCCCGTTCCTGTTCGAACTGCATCTGACGCTGATAGCGCTCCGAGAGATCGGCTCTAAGCGAGTCGATCTCCGATGTAAGTTGCTTCTTCTTCTTGTCGGTGAAGGTGGTCTCACCGGCCTTAAGTTGCGTCTCGCGCTCTACGACCGAGGTTTGACGCTTTTCCATATCTTTTACCCATGACTCCCGCTCGCTCTCCCAACCGGCGGCTTCCTTCTGAAGTTGCGACTCCATCTTCTTGAACTCCGGGTATTGTTCATAGAGCAACTCGGAGTGAACAATGCCGATCTTGAGCGAGGGCGGCTTGAATTGGGCGAATAGCATCGGCGCGGCGAACGTTAGCGCCAGTGCGGCAAGGACGGCTGCTCGTCTCATTTGAGTATCCCTGATACCTTGTGCAAATTGATCATTAGAATTGTCTTCCGAATTGGAAGTGCGGCGTCCAGCGTCCCCGGCGTGACCCCGACTGGTCGAAGTAGTCGAAGCCGTAGCCATAGTCGAATCCTATCAGCCCTATCAAAGGCATATAGAACCGGACTCCGAAGCCTGCCGAGCGACGCAGATCGAAGGGGTCGGTCTGACGGAAGAAGCGCCAGGTGTTACCCGCCTCCCAGAAGGTGAGGCCGTAAATCGTCGGATTCTCTACGATCTGAAATCGCAACTCCGCCGATGTCTTGAATTGCGACCGGCCGCCTAATGCATACCCGCTCACCGCCGACGACGGCCCGACCGAGCGTTCATCGTAGCCTCTAAGCGGCGTCCCTACCGAAAGTCCGCCGCCTCCCATGTAGAAGTATTTCAGCAGCGGGATGTCGGATGTATTCGAGGTAAGCGCATCGAGGTAACCGAATTGAACGTTGTTGTAGAGCACTACTTTGGACCGGATGGGCGAATACCAGTCAAGGGATAAGATATGCTTGTGATACCGGTCATCCCCGGTTAGCGGGCCACCGGCAAGTTCGGTCGTCAAGGTCGCCACCGATCCGGCGGTGGGAAATTCTGGAAAGTCGCGGCTGTCGCGTGTGAATATCTGAGTTATGCTGCTGGCTATTCGCGGCTTGCCTTCGACGATTCCCTGCTCGTTGCGAGACTTGAACGACTCGCTGAACTCCGTATATTTGGCTTGCTCGGCACGGTAGATCCAGTCGCCGCGGAAATAGTCGTCGGGCCAGCGTAATCTACGGCCAAAACGCGTGGAACCGCCTATCAGGTTTTCGGTGAACCCGTCGATCCACCGTCGACGAATGCTATAGAACGACAGCCCGACAAGAGTCTCTGTGTCGAAGAGCCAGGGCTCTGTCCAGCCTACCTGAAACGAGGTGTAACGGGTGCCGAAGTTCCAATCAAGGTTCAACTGCTGACCGGTCCCAAAGAGGTTCGGCGCTGTAAACCCAATCGCGCCGATGAGGCCGTCCCGTTCGCTGTAGCCGGCAGAGACATTAGCCTGATCGGTCGGTTTTTCGGCAACCTTTACATAGAGGTCAACCTCATCCTTGCTCACATCTTCGACATCCGGCAAGACCTTCTCAAAGAAGTTGAGAATGGTCACGTCCCGCACCGACCGCCGCAGTTTCGAGACGTCGAAGGTGTCCCCGGGCTTCAGCGAAAACTCACGCCGTATCACTTTCTCACGCGTCTTGGTGTTGCCCGAAATGATAATTCGCCGCACCGAAAATCGATTGCCCGGATCGATGAAATAGTGAATATCGAGCAGCGAGTCTGCATGCGGCACGAGACGCGGTTGCACTTGCGCAAAGATATACCCGCGGTCATAGTAGAGGGAGTTGAGCCGCTCCGAGACCGTCATATCGAACTTCTTCTGATTGAAGACGTCACCCGTCCGGTATAGGAGTTGGCTCTGAAGCATCTCATCGTCGAACAACTCCCCGCCGATGAACGTAATGTCCCCGAAGTAGTAACGGCGGCCTTCACTCACCTCAATATCGATGAACATCCGCTTCAAGTCTTCTGTGTAGCGGATCGAATCGCCCACCACTTCGAAGTCCCGATAACCCTCCTCACGGTAGAAATCGGTCAGGAGTTTCAGGTCTTCATCGAACTTCTCGCGCTTGAATTCACCGCTGCGAAACCAACCGCGTTGCTTGGTCTCCTTGAACTTCTTGCGCAACGTCCGGTCTGGAAAGGCTTCATTTCCTCTGAACTCAATGGCTTTTATCCGGACCTTCTTGCCTTCACTGATGCGGATCTTCAGGTTGCGCATCTGGGGAGACGTGCCAGGCTCAATTCGAATGTCGATGTCGGCAAGAAGGTAACCCTTGTCCGCTGCGAGTTTGCGGATGCGGTTTCTCAACTTGACCGGATCGGACGGTCGGACAACGCTGCCCTTCGATAAATGAACGCTCTTCTCAAGTTCATCCTTGTCGAGTTTCTTGCCACCACTGATGTCAACGAATTCGAGGCGGGGATACTCTACGACCTTTACAAGAAGAAATACCCCCGAAGACGTCGCCTCATCGGCGAGGATCTGAACATCGCTGAACAGGTCAAGCTGCCAGAGCGATCGGATAGCATTCTGCACCTGCTCGCCGGTCAGGTATTCGCCGGTTACAAGACCGCTCGAAGCGATGATTAGACCGGCATCGGTCCGCTCGTTTCCCTCTACCGAAACGCCTAACAGTTTTAGTTCCTCCCGTCCTGCAGCAACAAGAGGCTGCCAATGTAGCAGGAGTAGCAATAGGGTCAGAGGTAAGGACAGGTATGCGCGAAGAGACATAAGTTGTAAGATACGAACTTGGGCGGCAGACTCCAACGGGGAACCGGTGATTGACCTGAAAGTGTGAAGATGTTAGTGGCGGGCAGCAGATTGCATCTGCAGTCAGAACTTCAGCCGCTGCCCCAGATCGAAGACCATCGTATAACGCATCAGCAAACTCTGAAATCGATCGAGACTAAGTCCATCGTATTCATAGCGATAGTTAAGGGTGAATCGTTCCGCTGCACCGGGCAGGCGATAGAGAGCATCCCACAGGTGCAAAAGCCCGAGACGGGTCGCCGATGCGACGGTTGCCTCCGATGCAACCGCACCCGTGTAAGAGAGATAGAGTTGCCGCGACATATATTTGCCGACTGTTAGTCGCGAGCCATAAAGCGCTGTCCAGTAAGGCAGAGCACCAGTGCGACCGGTGTCGGATGGCGTATAGAAACGCGGATCGAGCAGGCTTCGAGCCACATTGGTCTCAAAAGTAACACGATCGACACCGAGCCACTTCTCCATCTGACGCTCAAACGTCCGCGTCCACCGGCCTATCGGAGCCAGTTGCACCAGTTGCCCGCCTCCAAGTCGAGTCGGTAACTGTGCGGGAGTGTAACCGAGAAGTGCTATGATTTGTTCCAGTGAGTGTCCCCTGTCATCTTCGAAGATCACTACGAGATTGCCCCATTCGACCGGCTCCTCAGGGCCATAACCGGCAGCATCCAGTCGTCCTGCGCTTTGCAGCCTAAGTCGCACTTCGACCGGCCCGCCGGTTGCCGTGTCGGTTACAGTTGTCCAGGCACTCCCGTAAAGACGTGGCTCGGGATCGGGCGGACTAAACCTGAGCCCTGCCCGGTTCACGTTGAATCTGGTGTCGAGCACTTCAATGGTCCCCTGGCTGGCGGTAAGTTCTCCGCTAATGGCTATTGAATCGCGGGGCGTTCCGCGGACGGTTATGCCTGTCATATCGTCTTCGATCCGCAAATCGAGTCGCAACTTTAGATCGATATCGACCCAGTCGCTCCCAACCCGTCGGCGCAAAGTGCTGAATCCCGGCAATTCACCGAGCGCTGATACATCCCGGACATAGTTACAGTTTCGATCCGGGAAGACGTGGATGCGCCAGTCGGTACGGCTCGCAAGGTCAAGCAGCCCGCGGACGAATGGCGATACCTCACCCGATCCATAGACAACCGGAGGATAGGTCATAGTGAGATTGCGCAGTGCAATCTCACCCACTGCAGAAGGTCGCTCAAGCGGCCCGGCAAACTCGAGAGCACCCCTGCCGTCAAGCCCGCGAACCCGGAAGAATCCTCCGCTGCCCGGCTCAGAGAGACCCGGGATGGCAAGCCAGACCCCGTCACCCCCCGTCGCAAACTGCAGGATACCACAATCGAAACCGCCCACAACTATCGGCTGCTCACCATGCAACAGATCAGCCCGGCGATTGGAGAAAAAGAAAGGCTTGTCGTCTGAACGCCCGTTCAAACGCCGGATGTCGATATAAGGAAGCCGGGTATCCCCCACCCCGATGCCCGGGGCTCCGGGATCCAGTCGAACGTCTATCAGGACTCCCTCTATTCGACGGGCGACCTGTGCCAGTCGAATGCCTCCCCCCCGAAGGTCGATCCGGCCGCTCGTCAAGCGGGGAGCATCAATCGTCCCGCCAAGGGTGATCGTCACGCCGCCGGCACCCTCGGGACGGGAGAAGAAGTGAGGGTCGGCCCGGTGCAGCAACTCGAACAGATTGCCGTTCAGCGAAGCGACAACTTCAAGCGGATGCGGAGCAGTTAGAGGGATCTGGCCCTGGGCGGTGGCGCGAAGGTCGCCGAGGTCGAAGGTAAGGCGGTCGATGATCAACTGGGGGGCGGATCCGAAGAGGCCCGAGAGGTTGAGGGATAGGTGGCCGCGGTCGAAGGGAAGGGCGAAAAAGGAACCAGCGGAGAGGGTGATGGCGAGTTGGCCGTTACCGGGGAGGGCGGCGCCGGCGAGGTCGAGGTCTATGGACGACCTGCCGTCAAGCTGAGAGGATAGACCTGCAATTCCCGTGAACAACATTCCCAAGTCGACAGCGTCGCCGCGGGCGGAGAGCCTTGACCAGCGGCCTTCTCTCTGGCGGGAAGCATGTATGGTAAGAAGCCGTTCGATACCAATCCCAAAATCTCCCCGCGAGAGCCGGTAGTCGCCCAACTCGTCCATACCTCCGCTCAGATTGGCCCAATAACCATCGGTTCCGAATAACCGGCCCTTGAGTAGGTGCAGGTCAAAGGTAAGTTCCGGGGAATCCAACACTCCATTTACTTCGATGTATCCGTTTACCTCGCCCCCAAAACGGCCGGCTTCGGCACTTCGATTGAGCAACGGCACAAGTCTGCCAAGAGGCATCTTGTCAAGTTGTAAGAATGCACCCTCAAGGTAGCGCGAACCATAATAATACACACCGGCGAGTTGAAGAATAACCGATTCGTCACCTTTAGGTCTCAAAAAGAGTTGCCGCACATCGATTCGGAGCGAGTCGATGCTGCCACTGGAGAAAAGTTCCATTGCAGCGCCATCATCATAGAGCAGCACCCCTTTCAGGTCATAACGAGCCTGACCTGAATTGATTTCCACGTTAGCGTCTGCGCCAAAGTAGAGACCTGGAATTCCTTCAAACCCGGCAAGACTGAGCCATTCGAACGGGCGAATTCCGATGAACTGAATGGCTAAATCGGAGCCGAAAAAGTGGTTTGTATTAATAGCGCCCCGGCCTTCAAGCACCCGAATCCCACGCCGGTCGAATCCAGCCAGGTAGTCGATGCGAATATCACCCTTCGCCCCGGCCGCTTCACCAGAGATTTGTGAGAACGAAAAATGCAAACGACCGACTGGTTCATTCTGACCGGTTCCGCTGACACTGCCTTCCAAGTGGAGACCGTCAGGATTCGACGTTAGACAACTTGCAATACGCCACACTTCACCTTTCTCAAAGACAGCATCGAGGGTCAATTCCATACTGTCCGGGTGTCCACTCCCTCTCAGATTAAGGCGCGCCGACTCCAACTGCTCTGTAATCACACTCTGACGAAGGAGGCGCTTCACAACCCGCTCGAGCCTGCTTGTTGTGAGGTGTAAGGGTGTCTGGTCGGCTCGTTGCCATCTGAAATCGGCAAGTTCGTCATCATCCTCAAAGGGAAGCGATATCACCAGCTGGGCTTCATCAGGTGAAGCGCTGATACCTAAAGCCAGAATCTGATCGCCGTTGCCCTCGAATACCCAACCATTTCCGCTGCCCAGCCAACTCCCGCTGTGCAGCGAAGCCTCGAAATCGAGCCTAAGGCGGGGATCGGCAACCGCTAACCAACCTGGCAGGTCATCCGCAGTCCAGCGGCGATGAAAACTCCCATCCAAGGCTCCGTTGGTGTCTCGAAACTCATAAGTTCCTTTCAATTTCAGTTCGCCGCCCCAAAGCCATGCCGAAAGCCGCTCGATCTGCAACTGTCCCGAGTCGATGTATGCATCCAGTTCCAGGTCATTCAGGTCGTAACTATCAACGCTGATCTTGTGCGACCGGACTGTGGCTCGGGCTGTCAGTTGACCTTTCCTGACCTCTGCTCGCACCACACCTTTTAGGTTCCCGCTGAGTTGGGGTAAGTCGGGGTAAATCCTGCCTAATACCCCTGCTGGAAGGTCTTCGATCCCGCCCTCAAGTAGCCATTCGTTAGCCAGCAGATTTCTCGATTCGCCAGACACTACCAAAGGGGTTCCATCCAATCGGCCAGACCCTTCGAAACGCAGAGTTGCTCCATAAAGGTTCGCCTTCACCTGCCCTTCGTCCATTTCCAAGCCATTCGGTAGCCTTAGCCTTATGCCTTCGGCATTCAGCACCCCTCCCAATCGCATTTCGTCGAATCCGGTAATGCTCAAGTCGGCATTCAACCGCCCCGATTGAAGTGCCACTGGAGAGGTAACGACTCCCGGCAAGACGACGTCCGACAGTGATTCTATTCGTGCTTTGATTTCAGCGTCGAAGTCGCCACTCTGCAAATCGCCCTCGAGCGATGCTTGCAAAGCGCTTCCGCTCGCGCCCGGAGGCCGGGCACCCATTGTCAAGGTCACCTTACCTGCAGGACTTGTTTTCAGTTGGAGTTCGATGTCGCGTAGATAGGGCGGCTCCTCGCCTGCAGGGAGAAAAAGCCCGTCGCTTAGCGTAATCTCCGCTATAGAGCGGAAGACCCTTAGCCGACGTAATGGATGCGGAGGGTACTTAAGGGAAGGTGCAGCGTCCGAAGAAGTCGTATCGGCGGTAAGCCAGACGGTTGGTTTAAATATCTCAATCTTGCGGAGAGGCTTCCCTGCCTCCCCTTGAGATAACCAGGACCATAAGTCGGGAGTTATCGAGATCGTCTCAATTCTAATCCTAAGACTCGAATGGGGACTGAAACTGACGTCGTTTAGCCTAATCCGGGCTGGGGACAGGACTATCCTTCCGATGACGAGGTCCTTACCCAACAGTGGTTTTAGGCGCTCGATAACCTCGCTACGCAGTTGTTCCCGTCCACCGAGCAGTGTCCAATAGACGAGACCGAATAGCGCAACCAGCAGAATCGCCATCACTGCCGCACCTGCCCGTGCCAGACGAAATCGTTTCACGGACTACGGCCCTGGGCGGAGCCGCCCCTTGACATCGAGTATACGCTTCAATCCGGAAATCTGCTGTGTCGCAGCCCCGGGCTGGGGTGGTGGCACAGCGAGTGAAGTTGCATCGCTTGCCAAACGGGTTCGGAAGTGCGCCCCGACGATTACCCCCAATGCTCCCCGACTGCCAGTGAAGATATACTTCATGTCGTAGCCGGCGACATCCTTGATATTTCGTCCCCCTATGGAGAGCAACTCCCCCTCTGAGGTTACAACTTCGAGCCCCAGAAGTGATTGCATCCACCCGTCGAGGCGTCCAGCCGACGGTCGCGATGTAGTCGCTGCAAGCCGGCCTCCAATCGAGCCGTTTTTGAAGCGTTGCAGGGCGGGGATGGCGCGGTTGG
>VGIQ01000055.1 GCA_016867835.1 Calditrichota bacterium
AGAACGAGTTGCCGAAGCGCAGCGTGTCGCCGCCCTCACCGCGCAGGATGCCGATCACCCGCGGAGGGTCATACGCCAGCGTCACTCCCGCCCCCGCCACCGCCCCTAACACCGCCGCGACCACCGCAGTTCGGATCTTTAATAGGTTGTAACTATCCTTCATATTTCGTTCCTCCAGCGCATATACTATCCCATGCTGAATCCTGGCCTTTGTCAACGTAGTATAACAACCCGCCACCCTGTTCACTTCACTTGTCTCACTCCACCGGCTCGGCGCCGAGGTGCAACTTCAGCAATTGCTCAGCGCGGTCAAGTTCGTCGCTCCCTTCCTCTTTCGGCACCTCCCCGACCGCAAACTCAAACGTTACCGCGCCGACCCGGCTCATAATCGCCTGCTGCAGCGCCGCCCGACAGGTTTGGGCACGCTCGACCAGCATCTTGTTAGAGACATTGACCCTCAAGACTCCTCCCGCATAAGCCACCGGCCAGCCACCGGCCTGCACCAGTCGCGCCGAGGAGTTATGCTTAACCGCGACCTCATCCCAGATTTCGTCCCAGGCATTTTGCACCGCCGCGAGCACTTGGTCATCCGGCAGGGTCGGAGCCGCTGGCTTGGGTGTCGATGCCGCAACCGGCGCCGGACTCGCGCTGCGAGCCGGCTGAGCGCGCGGGGCTTGAGTCGGGGGCGGGACAGGCGCAGTTTTGACCGGTGCGGCAGCGGCGACGGACGCTCCACCGCCTTTCCCCATCTGCCCGAGCACTTCGCTCAGATCGACGCTTCGGTCGAGCGTTGCATACTTCAGAAAGAGCAACTGAAGCCGCACCCGGGGAGTATAATTGCGACGGATATCGACTTCGGCAGCCGACGCAAGGTTGAGCATTCGGATGAGATCGGCCTCCCCGGCTTTACGGGCGGCTTCGTCGAACCCGGCTCTCGCTTCGGGCGGCAAATCGACGCGACCCGATCCAAGCGCTTTCACCTGTAGCAACTGCACAATGTGCCCCTGCAAGCCCGAGAGATAGTCCTGCGGATCGATCCCCGCCATCGCCAAATCTCCGTCGAGCCGGAACGCCTCCGCAACCGAATGCGTCAGTGTCAACTCTATCGCCCGAAAAAACAGGTCGAGCCGCACTTCGCCGATCGCCTCGACGGTATCGGCGCGTCGAACGCTCCCCCCCGCGTAGGCAATCACCTGATCGAGCAGCGAAAGACTGTCGCGTACCGACCCGTCGGCTTTGCGCGCGATCAGATCGAGCGCCTCAACCTCGAACGGAAGCCCCTCCGAGGTCAGGATCATCTCAAGATGCGCCCGAATCTCAGCCGCCGGCACCCGCCGGAAGTCGAACCGCTGGCAGCGCGAGAGGATCGTCGAAGGCACCTTCTGCGGCGCCGTCGTCGCGAGGCAAAAGTAGGCGTGGGGGGGAGGTTCTTCGAGGGTCTTTAGGAGGGCATTGAACGACGAGGCCGAGAGCATGTGGACCTCGTCGATCACATAGACCTTGGCGACGCCTTCAATCGGCGTGAAGTGGACGTTTTCGATCAATTCGCGGGTCTTTTCGACCCCCGTATTCGACGCCGCATCGACTTCGAGCACATCGAGGGCGCGGCCTTCAAGCGCCGCCTGACAGAGACGGCACTCATTGCACGGCTCACCATCCTGCGGCTCAAGGCAGTTGACCGCCCGCGCCAGGAGCCTCGCCGTCGTCGTCTTCCCAACACCCCGCGGCCCGCTGAGCAGATATGCGTGTGCCAGCCGCTTCTGCCGCAGCCCATTCAGAAAGGTCGTCGTTACATGAGGCTGACCGACTACCTCAGAAAACCGTTGCGGACGCCACTTCCGCGCTAAGACAAGATAGGACACCTGACTGTTGGCTGTTGGTTGTTGGCTTTAGGTCTTCGGAGTTGGGTGTCGGACATTGGGACTAAAGGCTGGGGCCCTATGCGATCTGCGAAGCACATCACTGGGTGCGGGGATTTATGGACATCCTGTAGAGGCCGAAGACGCCTGCAGGGCGGATGCGAGCTGCATTCGTATTGGGCACAATCCGCCTGTAGTGGATTGGCCCCTACGCGGTCCGCCGGCACTTTATCCCCTCAGCCTCCAACCTTAAGCCCTAAGATCCAAGCCTTAAGCCTACTTCGACTCCATCGCCCCCTGCCGGGTCATTTCCTCCTGCAAGAGGTTCATCAACGGCGCGATCGTCGCCGCGCTGAAGTCGAACTTCGCCCCCGCCGTCGAAAAGAGTTCCGGAAGCGGCTTCGACCCTCCGAGTGCAAGCCCCTTCAAATAGGCATCGACCGCCCCCCGCCGGTCGTTCATCGCGTTGCGCCAGATCTGCAGCGCCCCGAGCAGCGCGATCCCATATTCGATATAGTAGAAGGGATATTCGAAGATATGGAGTTGCGCATGCCAGCGATAGCGGAGACCCTCCTCCAAACCCGACCAATCGACTCCCGCTCCGAAGCGGTTCATTAGGCCGACCCAGGCTTCGGCTCGTTCGTCGCGGCTGTGCCCCGGATGGGTGTAGATCCAATGCTGGAACGCATCGATGATCGCGATCCAGGGCAAAATCGTGACATCCGACTCATAGTGGTCGCGGCGCGCCCGGGCGGCTTCACCCGAACTGTAGAAGACCTCGAGGTAAGGCGCCCCGAGGTGCTCCATACTCATCGAAGCCACCTCGGCGAACTCCATCGGCGAATGCCGGTAGTCGAGCAGAAACTGATCTGCTGCCGCGAGCGCATGGAATGCATGCCCACCTTCGTGGAGAAGCGTCATCACGTCGCGATTCAGTCCGACGGCGTTCATAAAGATGAACGGCAGACGCACTTCCGAGAGCGTCGATTGGTAACCTCCCGGCGCCTTGCCCTTACGGCTGCCGAGATCGAGCAGCCCAAGGTCGATCATCCGGTCGAACTGCGCTCCAAGCCGCGGATCGACGGAGGTGAATATTTCCTTGCAGCCAAAGGCGAGCCGGTCATCACCGTCGAACGGCTTAAGCGGCGTTCGACCGAATCTGTCGCAGGCTACGTCCCACGGCCGCACCGAGTCGATCCCGAGGGCGCGCCGCCGTTCGTCGAGTGCCGCACGGGTGAGCGGCACAACATGCTGCTCGACCGCTTGATGAAACTCGAAGCAGTCGGCCGGCGTGTAGTCAAACCGATTGTAGCGGCGAAACTGATAGTCCCGGTAATTGTCGAACCCGGCGTTGCGCGCGATCTGAAGACGCAATTCGAGCATCTTGTCGAAGATCGTCTCGAGTTGTTCGCTCACCTCAAGCCGCCGCCGGGTCGTCACCTCCCACGCTTCCTGTCGGGTGGAACGGTCCTTCTCTTCAAGAAAAACGCCCATTTGCTGCAGCGTCCGTTCCTCTCCGCGAAACTGAACCGTCAGGCTGCCCTGAATCTCCTGATACTGCTGTGAAAGGCGGTCGAGTTCCGTCTCCAGCGGGATATTTTCATCGCGAAAAAGTTCGACGGCGTTGCGCGTCGCCCGGAGCATTATGCCATACCGCCCGGCATCGAGTTCGCCTGTGTAGGGCGAATCGAGCAGCCGCTTCTGCGATTGAAACTCGAACGGCTTCAACTTCGGCAATATCTCCTCAACGAAGTGGAGATAAGCCTTCTTCGCGCCTTCGTCGTCGGTCGCACAGGTCATGCGGATGTAGCGGCGCGACGACTCCTCGCCGATCACCGCTCCGAATTCACTGCCATCGACAAGCCACTCCTCAAGGTCGGTCTTGGAGGCAATCGGACGCTCGAGCAGCCGCTGACAAAGCGGCTCAATCGCTCCCCAATCGCCCAGGTCGGTCTCCAGGGGCACGAATCGGCGCGGGTACTCCTGCGCTGGACGCTTAAGGTCGTCGATGCGGTGATTAATAGGCTGTCCCAAGGTGCTCTCCGTTTAGGTGTAGTAATCTCTATCGTAACTTCGCGTCACAGCGCGATATCTATTCCGTAATCTGTCGGACATACCGGTAGGGATAGTAGTGCGGCTCCCACATGGCTCCGAGGATCAGACTCCGGAGCCGCTCATCGCCGGCACGGATGCCGGTGCCTTCCTCACGTGCCTGCCGGGATACAGCCAGCGCCACCGTTGCCGATACCCGCCGGACATCTTCAATGTCGGGCAGGAGCATCCCCCGGTCGCGCTCCTCAGGAGTAACCATGTCCGAGAGCGCTGAAGCCGCCGCGTGAAACATCCGGTCCGATACCATTTGGGCGTGACAGACGATGCTTCCGAGCCCAACGCCGGGGAAGATATAGAGGTTGTTGCACTGCGCCGCGGTAATCGTCCGACCGTCCGGCATCCGCACCGGTGGAAAGGGGCTGCCGAACGCCATCAGCGCCCGCCCTTCCGTCGCCTCAACGACTGCCTCCGGCGTCGTTTCGCTGCACGAGGTTGGATTTGAGAGCGCAAAGATCACCGGCTGCTCGCAGTTCATGGCCATTTGGTGGAGGATACTCTCGTCGAAACAGTCCGCCTGCGCCGAGACTCCGATTAAAGTAGTGATACGCGCCTCCCGGACGGTCTCGGCAAGCGTCGGCGGACGGGTTCGCGACACATTCCAGCTCGTGATGAGGTCGTTCGGTTGCAGGAAGGGCCGTTGCTGCAATTCGACTGAGGTGTCGCCTTCGAGGAGCAAGCCTTGTTGATCGACCGCGTAGATCGCCCGCCTCGCCTTATCCACCGGCACACCGGCGTCAGCCTCCATCATCGTTGCGATCGCCTGGGCAATGCCGCTCCCCGCTTGCCCGAAGCCATGAATCAGAATCCGCTCGCCTTCGATGGGACGACCTGCTATCTTGAGCGCGGTTCGCAGCGCCGCCGCCGCCGTTGCGCCGGTGCCTTGGATGTCGTCATCGAAACTCGGTATCCGCCGCTGGTAGCGGTCAAGCAGTTCGAAAGCGTGGCTCTTGGCGAAATCCTCCCACTGGATCAGCGCCCGCGGAAAGGTCCTCCGAACCCCCTGCACAAACCGCTCGATCACTTCCCAATAGGCATCGTCCTTGAGCCGCGGTCGCCGTGTGCCGAGGTAAAGTGGATCGGAGAGGAGCCGCTTGTTGTTGGTGCCGACATCGATGCAGACCGGCAGCGTCGAGGCCGGATGAATACCGCCCGCCGCGACATAGAGCGCCACCTTGCCGATTGGGATTCCCATCCCATCGACACCCAGGTCACCATAGCCCAAAATCCGCTCGCCGTCGGTCACGACAATAAGCGTCACATCGGGCAGCCCGATGTTGCGCAGAACCTGCTCGGTGTTGACGACGTTGCGCTGGGTGATATAGACCCCCCGGTAGCGCCGCATAATCTGCGACAACTTGAGGCAGGCCAGGCCGACAGTGGGGGTGTAGATGATCGGCAGCATCTCGTAGAGATGCCGCCGGAGAAGCGCATAGAAGAGCGTCTCGTTGCGGTCCAGTAAGCCGATAAGCGTAATGTAACGCTCCAGATCGGTCGATTTCATCCGGTAATTCTGAATCGCCCGCTCGAGTTGCTCTTCGAGACTCCCGACGCGTTCGGCGATCAACCCGGAAAGACCGAATTCGGTGCGCTCCTCGCGGGGAAAACAACTCCCTTTGTTGAGGAGCGGGTCCTGCATCAGGGCCGTGCTGCGCAGAGGAACGGCATAGAAGATCTCCTGCGTCAGCGGATCGACCCGCATCTCAAAACGATAAGACACCGTGGACTCTAATGACCGTCAAAAGAGAAGCGGCGCGCTGCCACGCCGCTTGCCAAACACCCAAAGCAGATCGAGAGAATGTTATTCATTGTCCATTCTGAACTCCCTATTCTGCATCCCTGGAGCGAGAGACGGGATTTGAACCCGCGACCTTCACGTTGGCAACGTGATACTCTACCACTGAGTTACTCTCGCAAACCCTTATCCTCCCCGCCCTCAGACCCGGCTGGCTCATCCTCGAGCCTGCCGCGCAGCCGCTCGATCACACGGCGGCGCCGGTCGCGCAAGTTCCGCCGCTGTCGTCGTCCGAGATAGAGAAGACAAATAAGTATCCCGGCCAGCAGGAAGACGACGATCAATTCCACCGGCGCTCAGCCTTTCAATCATCTGTCGCTACGGAAGCGCGACCGGAACGCCCGCCTCTCCGCCGCGAATTTGTGGAGCATAGCGGGGTCGAACCGCTGACCTCGTGAATGCCATTCACGCGCTCTCCCAACTGAGCTAATGCCCCAACCGGGTCCCCCTAATATAGCCACCCCGTCCCACCCTGTCAAGGCAAAAGGAGTGAGCGGGCAAGCGAGTTGGCGAGTAAACGGGTGAAAAAGGGAGGCGGCCGGCCGGCACTCATGCCAGTCTGCCTCCGCTCATTCGCTCGTCTACTCGCTCACCCGCTCACCCGCACACCCACACCTTACCGGAGCAGGACCACCCGCTGCATCTTCACGCCCTGAGCCGAAACCAACCGGCAGAAGTAAACGCCTGACCCAACGCGGCTTCCCGTCTCGCTTAGGCCGTCCCATTGCAGGCGGTAACGTCCTGCATCGTAGGTCGCCCGGGTCAACGTCCGTACCGTCCGACCGCTCTGATCGTGGACGGTGACCGCCACCTCGCCTGCCCTCGGCAGGTCGAAGCGGACGTTCACCACATCGTTGAACGGATTCGGATAAGCCGGCTGCAACGCCAGTTCGGTCGGCAGCGGCAGGTCGTCGCCTTCGCGCACCGAGAGCGCTTCGACCGTCAGGTTGAACCGGGTATTGCTCTCGATCGAGTCGATGCCGTCCTTGGCATAGACCCACCACCGCACCGTGGTCGGCTGGTTGCGGTTGATCGAAAGTTCTCTGCGCGAGATGCGCTTCACCGTGTCGTCAGCGGCAAAGTAGTGACGCGTTCCATTGAAGAAGAGCACCAGGGTGTAGGTCATCGTCGAGTCTTCGACGACGTCATCCGACCGGTTCCAGCGGAAGAAGATCGACGGGAAGTCGGCAATCCGGTCGTTGTTCGCCGGCGACGCCAGGTTAAACGGCGTCGGCAGGTCGTTAATCGACCGCACCGCGACGGCAAAGGTGTCTCTTGCCTCACCGCCCCGGCCGTCGGTGGCGATGACCACCACGGTCGTGCTGCCATTCCAGTTGGCTTCCGGACGAATCAACAGCCGCCCCTGGTTGACGCGCGCTTCAAGCCCAACCGGATCGGGCACATTGAAGTTGAGCGCGTCGCCGTCGGGATCGCGGAAGACCTCGCTCAGGTCGATGATGAACCGCTCGGCTTCATCCTCGTCCATCTGCTGGTCGGCGATTTCCTGCTCGCGAACGGGCGCCACGTTGATGTCCCCGACCAGGATTTCAACGCTCACGTCATCGAATCTACCGGCTTCATCGCTCACCCGCAAGACGACGTCATACTGCCCGGCATCGGCATTGTCAGTCTGCCAGGTGAACCGGCCCGTCCCGTCGCCATTGTCGGCAAACCGTGCACCGCGTTGGTCAAGCCCGTCCCAATCGGCCACGCTGAGCGTCAACTGGTCGCCTTCGATAGCCAGATCGACGTCGTCCGAGGTTACGTCGAACTGCACGAGGTCGCCCTCATCGACGGCAATCTGCGCAGGTGCGTCGGTCCACTGCGGAGCGTCGTTCACCGGCGTGATCGTAACCGCAAACGAGTGCTCGAACGGCTCATCGCGGCGCGGCGGGTCGTCATCCAGTCGCGGCTGGATGACGTTCATCCCGAAGAATGCTCCCTCCGCATCACGCAGCCCCCGCACCGGCCCGACCGGCCGCTGCCAGCCACCACCGGCGAACGGATCGATCCTAATCGCCGCCTGCGCAAAGTTGCCCTGCCCGTCGTCGGCTTCGACCGTCACCGTCAGCGGGTTCATCCCGAAGGTGTTGAAGTGCTGATCGGCGGTCAGCCGCAGGACGTGGGTCTGAGCGTCGATGTTGGCTTGCAACCGACCGCCGCCTTCGACCTCCACCACCCGGAACTGCAACTGATCGCCATCGACATCCGTGAAGACATTGTCGAGATCGGCGACATCCCACGGGCCGCTGTCTTCGGCGAACCGTTGATCGCCTATCCTATTAACCACCCGTGGATCGTCGTTCACTGGCGCGACAACGATGCGCAGCGTCAGGTTGACAGTCCGACCGGCCCGGTCGATGAAGATGAGTGCGTGGTTATAGACCCCGTTCCAGTCCGGCACCACCGCCGACGCCACCAGATGCGTCCGGTCGTTGTCGTAGTCGAGCGCCACCGGCGCATTCCGGTTGTCGAAGACCACCCGCAGCGAATCGCCGATATCGACGTCCCCGGCCATTTCCGCCAGCGACGGCTCAATCACGACGTCCTGCTCATCCTCGTTCATTTCGACGACGTGCGGATCATTGACCCGCCGGAATGGATCGTCGTTGACGGGACGAACCTCTACGGCAATGTCGATTCGCGACGCTTCGTCGCGGCGCGGGGCGTCTCCACCACGACCGAAGTCTATTGCCGCCCCGGCCCAACCTGGCCCACTCGCTTCCCTTAGTCCCCGCACCGGCCCGCGGTCGCGGCCTTGACCGCCGTTGACGCCGTCTTCGGCAATCACCGTGAAGACCTGCTGGCCAAACCAGTTGTCATCGGTCCGAATCGTCAGCAGCGTATTGTTGTCGATATCGACGCCCAGATTGGCGCCACCATCGAAGTCAAAGGTGATCCCGTCGCCATCGACATCGGTGAACACCGAGTCGAGTCGCGCAATCGCCACCCGGCCGGCATCTTCGTCAAGAACCCGTTGACGCGGCAGTATTCCGACCAGCCGCGGCGGATCGTTGACCGGATTCACCGTAACATCGAACTCAACTTCCGCTGTCGAGCCGGACCGGTCATCAGCCGTTACTCGGACATGCACCTGCCCGTTGAAGTCGCGTGTCAGGTAGCCCGTCATCACACCGGTCTCCTGGTCGAGGACGATCCGAAGACCCTCGTCATCGACTTCGATGCCATACGTGAGCGGCTGCCCATCGGCATCGAAGAAGACCTCGTCAAGGTCGGCGATGGCGAACGGATCGGCATCCTCATCGACCACCACATCCTCGATCAGACCAACAACTTCGATAGGCTGGTTAGCCACCGTCACGAGGATTGAGAAGGTCGTCGTATCGCGCGCCCCGGCCTGGTCTTGCACAAAGACGCGGGTGTTGCGATATAGGCCGCGTTGATCGATGGTCGGCCGGAAGAGGATCAAGCCGTCGGCACTGATGTTGAAGAGCGGGCTGTTGTCGCTGAAGATTAACTCGTCACCCGGATCGGCATCGGTCGCCGTAGCCTGCAAGCGGAAATCCCGCCCGACGATCGCAATGGTATCGCGGATCGCGGTAATCACCGGAGCGTCGTTTATCGTAAGCACCCGAACATCCGTCGTATCGCCGCCGCTCAGACCACCGGCATCGGTAGCCCGCAGCGCCAGCCGGAACTCGCCGAACCAGTCTTCCGCCGGAGTGATCCGCAGGAAGCCGTTCTCATCGAGCACCATTTCGGCATTCTCGTCCGCGCCCAATAACTCGGCATCGATGTCGATCTCCGCCCAGCCGTTGTCCGGGTCGTAGATGAACTCGCGAGCGCTGATAAAGTACTCGTCGTCTTCGTCAATATTGATTACTTCCGGCAAGGTCACCGTAGGCGGATCGCCGACATAGGTGACAAACTCCCAGGTGAACCGCAGCCGGTTGACGGGTATCGAATGGTCCTGCGCCGACGCCGAGACGGCTACGACCTCATTGTCGCCGAATTCGTCGCCCGAGATGTCTGCGGTCAACCGGATGCCTCCATCGACCTCTTCAAAGTCAAAGTCGTGCAGTTCACCCCGCAGCCGGAAGAGAAGGGTGTTTGGATCGACGCCGGTCAGCGCGTCCGCAATGAAGACGCTCACCGTCCGCACCTGACTCACATCGACCGAAGCGCCGTTGGCCGGGAAGAGATCGCTGAAGAGCGGCGGCTGGTCGTCATTCACGAGCATCTGCGGCTCGCTCAGGTCACCCATAACCCCGGCATCAGTCAGCGACGCAAGCCGGACCACCGATGTGTCGGGCAGATCCTGGGCGGTGTATTCGAAGTGGAACTCCGGCGCATTCGCCAGACGCACCAGGCTGATCGGATCGCCGTTTAAGTGAACAACGACGCTGGTGCCCTGGGTGCCGGTTCCCTCGAGCTCCACCCGGTTGATCGAGGTGAGCGGCACGAGGTCGAACTCCGGCGCGGCGACGACGCGGGTGTCGATAGTGAACCGGAACTCGACCGACCGCTCGTTGCCGGCCCGGTCGCGCACGGTCAGGATCGCGACATGATTGCCGTCTTCCATCTCCGTTTCGACGGTTCCGGTGACCTCGCCGGTCTCGGCATTGAACTCCGTCGCGATAGCATCGCCGTTCACCGACAAGGTGATCCCTTCGGCCGCAATGCCGCTGCCCCGATCCTCGAGGTTGGCACTGAAGAGCGGCGTGTTGTCGGCTATGACATCGCCGCCTTCAGCCGTAAATCCAACCACCGTAGGCACCGTAACATCGAGGAAAATCTCGATCTCGTTCGAGAGTTCCGACTGGTTGCCGGCCGCGTCCTGAACCGTCGCCCGAATCAGGTTGCGACCTTCGTTCAGAAGCACACCCGAAGCCCGGAAGTCGCTGTTATAGTCGATCCGCTGCACGAGGATGTTTTCGCCGCCGCGATAGATACGGATCGCCGGGATGTTCTGCCGGTTTCCGTAGTCCGGTCCGTCGGTACCGCTCCGGCCGGTAACCGTCACCTCCGCCCGATTGACATAGATGTTCTCGGGCTGGTTGAGCGAAGGCGACTCCGGTGCGGTCGCATCGAAGAAGAAGCCCCACTGCTCCTCGTTCTCGTTGCCGTTGTTGTCACCGCCGAAAGCATTGATCAGGTTGAATCCCTCTTCAAGGCCCGGAATGTCGGCCGGCATCCGCTGCCGTTCGCCATCGTTGCGGATATACCAGAGCGGCGCCGACACTCGTCCCGGCGGTGCAAAGTTAAAGTCTCCCGGCCGGAATATCGTCGTGTCGCCGTCCGGATTGATCACCATGATCAAGATCGAATTCGGGTCGATCCCGGCGTCGTTATCGCCGATGACGAAACGCAACGTATCGGCCACCAATTCATTCGGGTTGTTGCCCGGCCCCAGACCGGCACCAATTATCCCATTGGGCGGCGGGAACTGGTTGGCGAAGAAGGGACCCAGCAGGTCTTCGAAGTCTTCGATCCGGAACTCACCCCGCGCTTCATAGACGTTGCCAGCCCGGTCGGGGATGGTCAGCACCAGTTCGTAGAGCCCCGGCTCGAGCGGCTCGTCCTCTGAGAAGTCGTGGGAGATTGAACCATCTTCCTCGTTGATGATCAACTCGAGGGCGTCGCCGTTGATCGTCAGGCTGATCTCATCCCAGACGATGCCACTCGACGGCGCCGGATCGACAATCGGGATGGTGATGACCGGCTGACGATTCTGCAGCGAGTCGATGTTGTCGTCGAAGAGGTTTTGCATATCCTCATCTTCGAATGCAATCATCGGCGCCCGCGTGTCGATGAAGAACTGGAAGTCGTAGGGCGCTTCCGGCGCGTTGCCGAGCAGGTCAACCGCCGAGAGCGAGAACCGGTGCAGACCCTCGGCCAACTCTTCCGGCGGATCGTAACTGAGGAAGCCCTGGGCGAACTGGTAGTCGCGAATCACTTCGCCGTCGAGGGTGAAGTCGATGCCCTCGTCGATATCGACCCCGACTCCTTCGTCGCGAATCTGCGCCAGGATACCGGGCTGATTCTCGTTCACCAATTCGTCCGGCGCCAGACGGGTGATGACCGGCGGTCGGATGTCATAGTAGAGCCGCAGTTCGTCGCCGGTCGCGATGTTGCCGACGGCGTCGTTACCCTCGACAATGAAGTTATTCCAGCTTTCGTTCAACTGCACCAGCGGGAAGCGGAACCGCCCGCGGTCGTTGGCTTGCGTCTGCGCGATCAGGTTCTCGTTCCGGATGAGCCGCACTTGCAGGAACGGCTCGCCCGAACCGGCGAGATTGACGCGCTGCGCCAGGCCGAACGGATCGGCTTCGTCCATCACGATTTCGCCGGCCGTGCTGTTCACCTCGAACCGCACCGCGCGCTGGGCTGGGTTGTCAGCCAGGTCAAAGGCGCGGATCAGGTAGGAGTGGAATCCTTCCGACAACGTCCCTTCCGGCTGCCACAAGAACTCACCCGACTGGGCGTTGTATTGGAAATTCTGGAACCGAACGTTGTCGAAGAAGAACGCGATGCTATCGACGAACGTCTCCCGGTCGAAAATGCGCGCCGAAACATTAGGCCGGTTGACGCGGACGACCGCGCCTTCGGCCGGAACGACATCGACTATCTGCGGCGGATTGGCGTCGAAGAGCACCGCCGTCATCGTTATTGTCTGTTCGTCGCGACCGCCTGAAGGACCTTCGACGACGAACCGCACATTGGAATAGACCCCGCGATGCTCGGCTCGCGGCGCCCAGACGACCCGCGCCTGGCCGCCTCCAACGCCGGTCAAGGTCAGCATCGGCGGAGCGTTGAAGACCGAGAATTGGAGCCGCTCCCGTTCGCCCTCGTCGGGATCGAAAGCCGTGATCAGGAAAGTCAACGTGTCGGGAATGTTCACCTGCTTGTTGCCAATGAAGACCATTGTCGGTGGCTGGTTCACATTCCGTATCGTCAACTGCACTTGCAGGACATCGGACAATTGCCAGTCGGCTGCCGTAAAGCGGAGTTGATAGACGCCTGCGGAGGTGAAGTCAGTCTGCCAGAGGAATCGCCCGCGTCCCTGTCCACGATCGATGAAGGCGGCGCCTTCAGGGACCCCTTCGGCGCTAAGCCGCAGCGCATCCCCGTCGGGATCGGTCGCCCGGACATCAAACTGCACTAACTGGCTTTCGCTCGCCGATTGATCACCGGTGGCTTGCCATACCGGCCGCCGGTTGATGTTGCGCACGGTAATAGTGATCGCTTCGCGCGCTTCCATCGCCGGCTGACCGAAGTCTGTAGCGATGAAGGTTACGCCCTCGTAGTCGCCGGCCTGGTTGAATTCCGGCGTCCACCGGAAGAGGTTGCTGTCGAGCGTCGCTCCAAACGGCGCATTCTGCATCGTGAACGCAATCCGGTCGCCGTCCGGATCGGCGGCTCGCAGGATGATCGCCAGTTGCTGCCCCTCGTCGATCGTCCGGTTGCCGACCGCCTGTAGCGCCGGTGCGCGGTTGACGTTCTGCACCGTGATCCGCACCTGAAGATCGGCTCCCGCCATGCCGTCGAAAGCCCGGAATTGCGCGGTGTATTCGCCCGCCTGGACAAAGGTCGGCGTCCAGTCGAATGTGCCGACCCCTTCACCGCGGTCAACGAAGCGCGCTTCCGGCGGCAGGTTGACTCCCGTCAGGAGCAGCCCGATCGGATCACCGTCCGGATCGGAAGCAACAACATTGAAAGCGATCTGCTGGCCTTCCCGTCCAACGATCGGGTCGACCGGACGGAAGTTCGGAGCGCCGTTGTCGCGCGCTGCCGTGAGTTCGGCGCGGCTTTGCGCCCCGTTCTCCCAGAGGTCGGGACCGGCGAGCCACTCGGCACGGGCCTGCACTTCACGGTTGTCCGCCCGGCGGAAGATGCGGAAGAAGATCGGGCTGCCGGGGACGAAGCCTTCGATCACATTCGGCGTGTTGGGATCGTCGCCGTAGGCATTGAATGTCCAGGGGCCGTCGCCTTCTACCACCACCGCACCTGCCACAATGTTGCGCCGGGTAATGGCAGCGATTTCGTCACCGCCTGCCAGTTCGCCGCCGAAGTAATCGACGTCCACCACTGTGAGGCGGTGGATCAGGTTGGTTCGCAGCGGTATCCAGTGCCGGTCGCCGGTCGAAAGCGTCACCACTGTGAACCCGCCGTTTTGCCACCGGTCGGTGCCGGTGATGAACTCGGCTCGGGCTGCGAACTCGCGACCCGCGCTATTATCCCAAATGCGGAACGCAAGAGCCTCATTGTCGCGGAAGCCTTCGACCTGTTGCGTCCCGGGATCGTCTCCATAGGCGATCAGGTCATAGGGCGCATCGCCGGTTACGATGGCTGCACCAGCGACCGCTCCGCCCGGTGTGAAGACGCCGATTTCGTCCCTGCCGGCGAGCGCTTCGCCATCGAGGTCGGCATCCGCCACCGATATCAGGTGCCCTCGATTGGTCAGGTTATAGACGTAGTGCTCCATGCGGACACCCGTCCCGGTAAGGGCGACGTCGAACGACAGAACCGCGTTCGCTGCCCGCAAGGCCGCCTCGTAATCACCCGGCTGATCGGGCGCAAAGGCTATCCGCGGCTCAATCGACTGGCCGGCAGCGATATCGAACGGCCCTTCATCGTCCACCGCAAACCCATCTCCACCGACAATCGACAACTGGACATCCAATGCCGGGGTCGTTCCGACATTGCGCAGCGTAAGCGGTCTCTCGACTTGACGACCGGTCCGGACCGATCCGAACGCCAGTGCCTCCGGCGTCGCAACCAGCCGCGGCCCAACGAAAATCTCGTAGAGCGTCAAGCCGTTCAGCCGCCACCCGCGATCACCCGCCTTGAAGGTCGCCAGGGCAGGATATTCAACGCCGGCCGAGTGGTCATAATAGCGGAAGGCAAACGCCGCGTCGGCCGCGAATCCATCGACCGCCTGCGTATTCGGATCGTCGCCATAGGCATTCAGACTCCAGGGCGCTCGATCCTGTCCATCGAACCGGATGGCACCGGCGACCAGACCTTGCGGAGTCAGAACCGCCAGTTCATCACCTGCATCGGGATGAGTCCGGTTGTTGCCCAGCGCAAATTCGACGCTCTCCAGCCGAATCTGATGCACCCGCCCGGTTACTGCAAACCGGAAGTGGTCCGCCCGGACGTCGATGGTGAAGTCCTCCGAAACCGCCTCGTGCCCGTCGGTTACCGTGAAGCGGAGGTTATAGACCCCGGCTTCGAACCGGTCGGGACGCATCGTAAAGGTGTAGTTCCCGCCGTCCTGCGCGGTTTCGACATCGGGATCGCCTGGCGGTTCGCCAATGTAATCCCATGTAAACTGCAACTCTTCGCCGTCCGGATCGGTAGCGACGAACTGCAACGTGATCGCCTGCTCAACATAACCGGTTACGCGCCGCTGCGGCAGACTGACCCAAACCGGACGGCGATTGACGTCGAGCACTGTGATCGCGATCTGCCGCGTAAGGACGAACTCCTGCTCAATGGCGCGGAATTCGACAGCATACTCCCCGGCGTCGCTGAAGCCCGGCGTCCAGCCGAAGGTCGCACGGCCATTGCCCTGGTCGGTGAACCGGACGCCCTCGGGCAGCGCGTCGTTCAGGTCGATCATCTCCATCCGCAACTGGTCGCCTTCCGGATCGCGCGCTACGATCTCAAAAGATAGTTGCTGTCCTTCGCCGACCTCCCGGTCCTCCGGCTCAACGACCCACTCCGGCCCGGCGTTGACGTGCGAGCCGACGCCGTGCAGGGCAACGCCGAATGCAGGATTCGCCGGATCGTTGGAATGAATGGTCAGCGTCGCTTCGTATTCGCCGTCCGCCGGCGGGCCAAAGAAGACCGCCACGCCGGTCGTCGCATTCGGACGGACGATGAGCGGCGGATCGAAAGCCGGCATCGGACGCGCCCGCCAGCCGCCTTCGGCCGCCAGCGTCAAAGCCGTGAAGCCGTTAACCTCATAGACCTCCGGACCCTCCTGATAGTCCGGCGTCGCGTTTGCCTCGATCCGGGCTGAAGCGTCCCAGACCCGGAAGGCGAAGGCATTGCCGGGCCGGAAGCCGGGCGTCTGGCCCTCAGCGCCCCACGCCGCTAATCCAGCCGGGAAAGGCTCATTGCCCTCGAGCCGCGTCGCACCGGCGCAGACTCCGCCTGGCGTAAAGACGCCGATTTCGTCGTCTGCCACCAGCGCCTGCCCGTTGAGTGTCGCCTCGAGCACCAGGAGCGAGTGGTTGGCGTCCGTTTCACGGAAACTAAAGTCGTGCTGCGGCAGTTCGAATTCGACGGTCAGATTGACGTGCGCTTCACCGCCTGCGGCATAGGCGTTCTCGCCTTCGACGAACTCCGCCTGCGCTTCATATTCTTCCTGATCGCCCGCCACCCAGAACCGGAAGAGCATCGTTTCGCCGACTCGGAAGCCTTCGATGATGTCGCGCGTTGCCGGGTCGTCAGCCCACGCCTCGAAGGCAAAAGGCGCATCTCCGGCGGCTACGAATCCGGCGCAAATACCGCCTTCGGTAAAGATGCCGATGTAGTCTCCGTCCGACAGATGCTCGTCATTGACCGTCGCCGCTTCGACGACGATCCGCATGTTCTCATCCGTCTCGACATACTGCCAGCCATTATCAAGGTTGTGCTGCGGACGAACCGCCGCCCAGAAGGCTTCGTTATCGGACGTGATGTCGGTGATCTGCAGGTCGGCATCGCCGATGTTGGAGATGCTTAGATCGGTGCGCCCGGTCGAACCGGTAGGAATCGCGCCAAAGTCGATTTCAACCGGATCGGCTTGCACTACCGCTGCGAGCCCCTGACCGGTCAGTTCGATGTAGGCTTCGCGGTCGGGATCGTTCGAAGCGATGACGACGCGTCCGTTGTAACCGCCTCGCAGCGTCGGCTCGAAGATCGCGTTAAACTCGAGTTCCTCGCCCTGCTCAAGTGTGAACGACTCGCCCTCGCGATCGACCGAGAAACCGTCGCCTTCGGCACGGATCGACTCGACGACCAGATCTGACATTCCCTGATTGCCGATGGTGAAGGCCTGCGCCCGACGCTCGCCGAAGGCTATCGCGCCGAAGTCGTGCCCATCGGCGCTCAGCGTTAGATCCGGAGGCGTCAGTTCGCCCGAGCCAACGACTCCGGTCTGTGCTTCGGGATTGTAGGGATCATTCGATAGAACGGTCAAGGTGCCGGCATAATCGCGCGCCTCCAGCGGACGGAACACCACCGGCACCGCCAGCATCCCGCCCGGATCGACCATCAACTCCGCTACCCCCGCCGGGGACAAACGGCGTACCGACTCCAACGTCAGCGCCGCAAACCCGTTCACCG
>VGIQ01000056.1 GCA_016867835.1 Calditrichota bacterium
AATCGAGATCATGAGGGGATCATCATTCCGGCGAAAGCCGGAATCCAACCCAAAATCATCCACACTCAGCATTCCCACATTCACCGCCCATCTTTGCACGTCCTCCTCCCACGCCTCCTCGCCGACCTGCTCCCGCGCATACCCACTTACTATGTATCTGCCCGTGTCTTGAAATGAAATGGACAAAGTGGACTCGATGGACATAGTGTCGGCTTCATTCAGCATCCACCAGAACTGAATCGAGTCGTTATTGGCATTGAAGGGGATCAGTTCGAAGGTCGTTTCCTGACGAGGCTCGAGGGAGATTTCAGCGAGATTCGGCTCGAAAGCCCGGATTACTCCGCGCACCTGAATTGCCCATTGGACGGAGTCGGCGGGCACGGGATCGACGTTCAGATCGAAGACCTTGGCCTTCAGGGCATACCCGCCGGTCCGGTCGAACGCGTAGGACCGGATTCCGATCCGGTCATCCCCTCCCACTTCCCCCCACCTCACCGCCGCGGAGTCGTAAATCATCCACTCATAACGAAGGTTCTCCAAGTCCCCGATGTAGGCAACTGAGTCGAGGGCGAAGTCGATTTCGCTGTTGCGCTGGAGGGTTAAGGAGAGGGTGTCGGGGGTGTGGGAGGCGATGAAAAGATCAGTTGTTTCGACGCGCCAGAGCACTGCCGTTGCAAACTCGTCGTTACGGATTTCGCACCGGACTCGATAGGTGCCTTGTTCGGGGAAGGTAATGGTGATGGCGGTGTCGCTACCCACTCGCTGGTCGTCCAAGCGCCAGGTGTAGAATATCTCGCGCCGCCATTGGTCGCGCGCTACCACCCGGAAGCGGATCGAATCTCCGGTCAGAACGAAGAGGACGGAGTCCTGCGGCTCGTGTTCGATAACGATGGGCGCGTCCTGCTCCGGCTCAATGCGGATGACGACGGCGGAAGTGTTTGTGTCTGGTGGATTTTCGGAGAATTGTGTCAGCGCTCCCGCGGCGATCAGGGCGCCTTCGTCGTTGACGATGATACTACGCAGAAAGTTGACATTCTGGGGTGTGAAATCGCGGTCGTTGAAGGCGATGACATTCTGCCAACGAACTTGGCCTTGAGCGGTGATGCGCGTCACAAATGGACGGTTATCTGATCCTTGAGTTGCGCATATAGCATAGCCCCCATCTGGCATTCGGGTATGATTGAAGGCATATAACATGCCTGCCATAAAACCGTTACGAGGCTGGGGGAGTTCATAATCGCGATCCCATTCCACACCGCCTTCGGCGGAAATCTTAGCAACTGCGAGCGCTCTGGCTGTAGGACCAAGGTTTATCTTTCCTGAAAGAAGGAAACCTCCTTCTTCGGAAGAGGTTATGCCATAGCATAGCGAAGTGCGACCATTAATTCCATGCAGCGTATTCCAAACCACATTGCCTTCAAAATCGACCCTGACCGCCCACATTGCCAATGCCAAACCGATTTCCTGTGCCTGTCTGTAGCCTGCAGCAACAAGCCCGCCATCAGTCTCCCGTATCCCGAGGAAATGACCAATATGATTTGCATCGTAAGTTGCATGCCAAACTTCTTCGCCATCCTCATCGATTATATAGATTATGCCGGCACTATCACGTGATTGTCCACACATTGCAAATCGGCCGTCTTTCAATTCGATTATTGCGTATCCATATTCACCGCTCTCGTAGATGCGATCCCAAATTAATTCTCCTTCGATACTGATACGCAATACTCGGAGTCGTTCATTATCATCAGAGCCTCGAAAACCAACCGCCACAAGATCCCCGTTATCGGCTTGTATCATATATTGAAACCAATCCTGCAAATCTGGAACACCGAAATCACGCATCCATATTATATTAAGTTCACTATCGCACTTAATGACCCAGGAGTCTTGCCAGTCAACTCCGCGAACAAATACATGTCCAGGACCACTACTTCTGCCTCCGCACATTGAATAGCCACCGTCATCCGTCTGAATGACGCGGGTGAAGGCTTCCTTTATTCCGGTGTCAAATATTACGGTGAGCTCAAGTCCGGGCTGACAATACGTATCGACGGCGTTCGCAACAATAAGGAATGCCGACAAGAAAATGCCATTTGATGCGACGGACTTCACTTCTTGCCCTTGGAGTTAAAGAACGCGCAGAGCGTACTAGGTGATGGCGCACATCGTGCGCCATCACCTAATGCAGCGGCACTCATTACTCAATCACCCATTCGAGTTCGAGCGTCGGATACTCGACCACTGCTGGCGATTGGGGAGGTTCTACAGGCGTCTCTTGCGAATCGAGGATCACCTTCCAGATGGTTGCGGTGGAATGTGGAGTCTCCTCGAAGGTTGCTCGTCCATCGGGATCCGTGAGGATGGGATCGGAGTAGGTCCAATCATTGGCGCCGGGACCGGTCTTGATGACGAAGACAATCTCGACATTCGGTTGAGGGTCGTTTCCATCTGTGACGATGACAACATGTTCTTCCGCCCACGCCTCTCCCGGCGCTGCGATGAGGCTGAAGACCGCCAGCAGCACTACAGCGGCGATCGCGAAGATCGAACGGTGGGACATTGCGTCCTCCTTACTTTGGGTTGACGTTTAGCCCGAGCCGTAGCCCGAGCCGTAGCCCGACGCAAGTTATTAGCATATTACAACATGGATATCCGTCTGTCAAGGGTCTTTGCGAGCCCGCCCAAAATTACCTGCCCGCAAATACGAGCCATTCCGCCACCCTGCAAACGGGCACGAAGCGCCTACGGCGGTTTCGGCCCCTACGCGGACGACAGATGAATCAGAGCCGCCTCTTGGCGCCATCACTTTTGCACACCACTCCCTACTACCGCCATACCTCATCTATCGACCACTACCGCCTGCATTTCGGCCTCGGCGGCCAGTTGACCATCGACGTAGGCTTCGCCCTTCATGCGGCAGATATTGCGCTTGAAGAACAGCATTTCGACCTTTAATATCACTTGATCTCCCGGCACGACGGGCTTTCTGAATTTCACCCCATCCAGGCCGGTGAAATAGACCAGTTTCTCGTCTGGTTTGGCAGCCGTATTGAGAAGCAATACCCCTCCTGCCTGACCCAATGCTTCGACGACCAGCACCCCCGGCATAATGGGCCGCTCCGGGAAGTGGCCTTGAAAGAACTGCTCGTTGATGGTGACGTTCTTGATTGCCGTAACCCGTTCGCCCGGCGTAAGTTCGACGATTCGGTCCACCAACAGAAAGGGGAACCGGTGCGGCAGGATACGCTGAATAGCGGTAACGTCGAAGACCCACTTCTCGGCCCCCTTGCCGGACGAATACTTGCGCCGCAAGGCTTGCTTGTCGGCCTCCTTGCGCAGCAGTTTCACCAGTTCGACATGCGCTCCGTGCCCGGCTCGAGCGCAGAGAACATGCGCCTGCAGCGGCATCCCCAGGAGCGCAAGATCGCCGATCAGGTCGAGCACTTTGTGCCGGACCGGCTCGTTCGGGAAGCGAATGTTTTTCTCGCCGACTATTCCCTTGGGCGAAATTTTCACATCCGGAGCGATGCCGAGCAGCCGCTTCAGGTCTTCGAGTTCGACGCGTTCCAAATCGACATCGACTATGCAAAGCGCGTTCTCGACCGATCCACCCCGGATCAGTCCGGCGTCATAGAGCATCTTTATCTCGGAGAGAAATGCAAACGTCCGTGCCGAGGAAAACTCCGAGATGTATTCCGACTCAAGATCGTAGAGCGAGGTATATTGCGTTCCGAGTGCCGGATTCTGATAATCGATCATATAGGTTACGCGAAACCGGTCGGACGGGACGACGACGATGTCGATAGCCCGGGCTGCGTCGCGATAAGCGATCACATCGTCGAGCACCAGTATGCGTCGCGCTTCTCCCTGTTCTTCGACGCCGCACTTTTCGAGCACTTCGACGAACGGCAGCGATGAACCGTCGATTACCGGAGGCTCGTCGGCGGTCAGTTCGACACGAACGTTGTCGATGCCGAGACCCGCCAGAGCCGAGAGCACGTGTTCGACAGTGTGCACCTGAACGCCGTTCAGCCCTATCGTCGTCCCGCGCATCACATCTGTTACGTTCTCGAGGAGTGCGGGAATTTCCGGCGCATGCTCGATGTCAGTCCGGACGAATTTGAATCCGTAGTCTGCCGGCGCAGGCACAAAGGTGAGCCGGCAGGTGTTTCCAGTATGCAGTCCGACACCGGCGATAGTGCCGGAAGTCCTGATGGTGCGTTGATTGGAGCGCATTTATAAGGGGTTTAGAAGTAGATGATTCCAGAATGAAGATGACCGGACTTGCCTGATGATACGTCCCGCACTGCCCGCCATAGTGCGAGCCACGGCATTCCGGCCAGTGTCGTAAAAACGATCCAAAGCATCCGTAACGGACACGCCGATAACTGCCATGCGGCGCGGTAGCGGGTCGTCTCAGCAACGAAGTCGGCGCCAATCGAGACATTGCGTCGAGGCGGCTGGTGCAGCATACGGAGCGGCTGCAAGGCGCCGTAGATGACCGCGGTCCAGAACGGATCCGGCGTCGCAAGCGTAATTTGCCCGTCCACCCGATCGATTCGTCCAGCGCGTAGAAGGCGGCAAGTCATCCGAGTTATACGCTTGACGACCCGCTTGACCAGCATCCGATGACGTCGCATCAGACTCCACGACCCTCTCCGACCGGCCATAGGCTTCTCCGCTGGTCGCTCACGCTTCGGCTCGGATTCCAGACGGGATAATCTCGGATGAATGGTCATGAAGAGCACCCGAATCGCCAGTCGCTTCCCGGCAATATCCCACCCGATGCTCAGGAGCAGATGACTCAAATGCACATAGCCCGCTCCGTCTTCGACCCATCCGCCGAATTTAAGGCGGGGCAGGAGAATGACCAGGAGAAGCCCGGTAAGAATGGCAAGGAAAGTTAGCAGCAGGTTCAGCGTTTTAGATGGGAGATAACGGCGCGCATGAAGGCGGGAAGGTCGTCCGGTTTGCGGGAGGTGATCAGGTTGCCGTCAACGACGACCTCGGCGTCGCTCCAGTCGGCTCCAGCGTGAATCAAGTCGTCCTTGATTGCGGCATAGGAGGTAACCATTCGCCCCCGCACCACGTCCGCCGATGCCAGCACCCAGCCGCCGTGGCAGATGCAGCCGACGGTCCTTCCGGCTGACATCATCCCGCGCACCAGTTGGAGCACCGGCTCCGACATTCGCAACTTGTCCGGCGCCCAGCCGCCCGGAATGATAAGTCCGTCGTAATCCTCGGCGATCACTACTCCGGCATCGAGATCGACGTCGATCGGGTAGCCATACTTGCCAAGGTAGCGTTTAGCCGAGCCGGTGCCAACTACCAGGACCGTGTCGCCTTCCTCGATCAGTCGAAGACGGGGATAATGCACTTCGAGGTCTTGATAATCGGCTTCGACCAGCAGGGCGATTCGTTTGCCAGTCATTGTAATATAATGTTAATGATAATGTTAATGAAACTACACGGTTAGACTGTAATGCCCGTTGCAAGACAAGATAACAGTGACCTTTTGACTACTTGATCAGAAGCAGCCTTAAAACGACAGGCACGAGCAACATCGCAGCGGTCATTCTGACGCCGCGATCGGTCTCCTGGAAGAGCATGACCGCAAGCCCGGCCGCCATCAGGAGCACGATCCCCCAATGCAGCCAGAAGACGATTTGGTGGATGATGATGTTCAAGTTGCGTGTCGAATCCGCATTGACCTATGGAACTAATTAAAATAGGTTGGCAGGAAGCCCAAGCGCAAGTTGCCGGGTTCTTCGCCTAATCTATATCCCCAAGTAGAAAAGCATCGCTACGCTAATTGTGCCAGCCAGGGAACTTGAGTATTGGATGCAGAGTCCCTATATTAAGACGCTATGCGCTCGATAGAATTCACCGATCAGTCGGCCTTGCGCCTCCGTGAGAGCACCTGGCTGTCGATACTATCGGGGTTGATACTCCTTGCCGGCTGTGCTCCGAAGTGGAAGGTATCGCCGCCGGTGGTGGCACCTCCGGCTGTTGAGTCATCGGAAGGAATGGTCGTCGCAGCGCATCCGCTGGCGGCCGAAGCCGGGGTTGAAATCATCCGCCAAGGCGGCAACGCCGTCGATGCGGCCCTGGCTGCGCTTTTTATGCTGAATGTCGTTGAGCCTCACGCTTCGGGCCTCGGCGGAGGCGGCTTTGGTCTGGTTCGCATGTCGGATGGAGAAGCCCGGATTGTCGTCTATCGCGAACGGGCTCCCCGGCAGGCCGATCCTGCGATCTACTACGACCCTGCCGATAGCCTGCACCGGTTACGCGGCGGCGGAGCGTCGGTGGCGGTTCCCGGTGCGCCGGCCGGTTGGGCTGAACTGCACAGCCGATGGGCTACGATGCCGCTCGAGAAACTGGCGGATCAGTCGGTCCGGACGGCTCGCGACGGATTCCCGGTCGATCCGACACTGGCGCAATTGACCAAGGACTATTTCACCCTTTTGTCGAGCGATTCGCTCCTAAGAGAGGTATTCCTCAAGGACGGTCTCCCCATGGAGCCGGGCGATACACTTCGTCAGCCGGCTCTGGCTGCGACTTTGGAATCACTAACTCGCAAAGGACTCGGATCGTTCTACCGCGGTCCGATAGCCGAAGCCGTCGTATCGGCAGTGCAGCAAAAGGGCGGCTTTCTAACAGCCGAAGATCTTGAGTATTACCGTTGCGACGTGGTGGATCCGCTAATAGGGAAGTTCCGCGACGTAGAACTATTGACCGCACCGCCTCCTGCCAGCGGCGGTGCAGCGCTCCTCGAAGGCCTTGCCCTGATCGAAGCGACCGACGCTACCCGGGACGGCTTCGATGCCCCTTGGACGACCCATCAGATGGCTCAGGCGTTGCAGCAAACCAACGCCGACGCGGCATTTTGGGGCGACGACTTCCCCGGTACTATGACCGGCGCGAAACTTCTCGATCCGGAACGGATCCGCAAGGCTACTGCAGGAATTGAGCCTAAGTCCACACCCGGCGCCCGGACCGCCATCCCGATCGACCTGTCAACGCCGGGCAACACGACGCATTTGGTCGTCGTAGACCGTCATGGCAATGTTGTGTCGTTGACGCAGTCGATCAATTACTTCTTTGGCGCTGGCGTAATGGCGGGCGAGACCGGGCTCCTGTTGAACAATCAGATGGCCGATTTCAGTGCCCCGCCCGACTCGAACAACCTGGTCGCACCTCGTCGCCGGCCCCGGTCGAATATGGCGCCGCTCATCGCGCTGCGCAATGGTCGGCCGATCCTGGCGCTTGGCACGCCGGGCGGAGCCCGCATTGTCCCGACGATGATGCAGTTGACGGTCAACCTCTTCGACTTTGAGATGGGGATTTCGCAGGCGATAGACGCGCCGCGCTTCAACGCCGTTCACCATCAAATCGTCCTGGAAAATCGCCGCGATCCGCGTCGTCTTACAGCGTTAAAGCGGCTCGGCTATCAGGTTCAAACCGCTCCGCCCTTTCACCTCTATTTCGGCGGTGCGCACGGCATTTGGATCGATCCAGTTAGTGGCATGCTATTCGGGGCAGCGGATCGTCGTCGGGGCGGCGCGGCGCGTGGACTTTGACGACCTTCGAGTGAGAGTAGGTAAAACCGTCCCGCAGGCCGGCGCGTGAATCATCCGGGCGGCCTCGCACTTTTCGCGATCATGTTGGGGGTCTTCTTCGCCGGTCTCTTCTGGCGACGTTTGCCCATCGGAGTTGCGCTTCTTGTCGCTGCCGCTGTCGGGCTTCCCGTTTCGGGGATGGGGATCCCGCTTCGGCACCTTGTCGAAGGTGCGTTTACCTACTTCGATCCGATGATGATCATCTTCAGTGCAATGTTCTTTATGAAGGTGATCGAGGCGGACGGTTCGCTACGGCGGTTGGCAGTCTGGTTTCTCAGCACCTTTGGGCGCAGTCCGGCGCTTTTGGTGGTAGTGATGACGCTCTTTATAATGTTCCCGGCGATGCTGACCGGCATCTCGACGACGTCGGTGCTCACCACCGGTGCACTGATGGCACCGCCCTTGATCGCCTCGGGCTTATCGCGGACCAAGACCGCGGCGCTGATTGGATTCGTCAGCGTTATGGGCATGCTGGCTCCGCCGATCAACCTCCTGGCGATGGTGATCGGTCAGGGCGTCGATATGCCCTACATAGGGTTTGCATGGCCGTTGCTGACTATTTCGCTGCCACCGGCGCTTGCCGGGACGATCCTAATGGGTTATAAAGCCTTGAAAAAGGCGGACATCGCCTCCGCGGTGAATGCTCTTCCCGGGGATAGCAAGAGGAAGACCCGGCTCCCGTTTCTGCCGTTGGGGCTGGTGCTCGGCCTTATGATAGCCATACGGTTGATGCCGGGGCAAATCCCCGATGTTGGCATTCCGACTATCTTTATGGCTGGCATTATCGCAGCCCTGATGTTGAACGGATTCGCGGGCGTCGGCCGATCCCTCTATGACTCACTGCGAATGAGTCTGCCGGTACTCGGACTCCTTGCCGGTGTCGGTGCCTTCCTGCAGGTGATGACTCTGACCGGTGCTCGCGGCGAATTGGTAGTCGCCGTGCTGGGGCTGCCGGCAGGTCTTAAGTATGCAGGGTTGGCGGTTGCGCTGCCCTTCTTCGGAGGGATATCGGCCTTTGCCTCTTCGATGGTCTTCGGGGTGCCGTTTCTGCTCTCGTTTCTGGGCAGCGGCAGTGAGATCGTCATTTGTGCCGGCCTGACGGTCCTTGCCGGACTGGGCGACCTTTTGCCCCCCGGCGCAATCAACGCTCGTTTTGCGGTCCAGGTCGCCGGTGCCGACCGGCTAACCGACGTCATTCGGACACTTGCACCTTATCTTCTAACCACGGCCTTGCTTGCACTGGCTGCGATTCACTGGTCCGGGCACCTGAACTGGCTGGTGAGCAGATAGTGTTGTCGAGCGTCTGTTAGAGGGTGCGCTCCGTCACAATCAACTTCAATGATAGGTCTATCTTGGGAGGCATGCCAAGCCGTCACATAGATCGTGCTTTCCGGAACCGGACGCGGGTCATCGGGATCATTCTGCTGGCGCTGCTAACAATTGTTCCGCTCTTTGCGGCTACGCCGAAGGTTACTCCGGGCCAGATGATGAAGATCACAGTCGCGGATCACCCGGAGTTCTCGCAATCGGTTCTGGTGCGACAGGACGGAACGACCGAGTATCCACTGCTCGCCGGAGTACCGCTGGGAGGACTAACCGTCTCCGAAGTGCGTGCCCTGTTGCTTCCGATACTGCTCCGGTACGAGCGCGAACCCGAAGTCTTCATAGTGCTGTCGGAACAGAAGTTAGTGCGCTTTCAGGTCTATGGCGCGGTGCATTCGCCCGGCAAGTATGAGTCCGAGGCGCCGCTAAACCTTCAGCAAGCCTTGCGTATGGCGGGCGGACCTCTGCCGGAGTCCGAAGGCGGCGAGGTGCGCATACTTCGCATCATCGACGACCAGAGGATCGACATTCCTGTCGATCTGAGCCACTATTTTGAACACGATTCGCTGCGTCTGGCACCGGAAATCATCGACGGCGACATCATCGTCCAACCCAATTTATCGGATGCCACCAAAGTTCGGGTGCTGGGTATGGTGCAGTCGCCGCTTGCCTATGCGCCGCGTCACGGAGAAAACGTGCTTGACGCTATCAATCGATCCGGCGGCTTCGCTGCCAACTCGGATCGCAGTCGGGTGAAACATATATCCCGGGTGAAGGGTCAGAGAATCGAACAGACCATCGACATCCAGGACTACATCAACGATGGTCGTATCGACGCCATACCGTTGGTCTTACCGGGCGACACTATCGTGGTTCCTGAAGAAGCGGAATGGAGAAGCACCCGATTTTGGATTCTTTTAGTTCGGGACTTGACGCTCCTTCTCAGTTCCGCGGTTATTCTGTCACGTCTTTATTAGGAACTGAACATATGCCCAATGAGACCATAGAATCGTCTTATTACGACGAAGCAACCTACCCTGAATCGCGCCCCCGCGACCCCTCCTCAGGGCCGCTCCTGAATCTCGCTCTCGCCGGCCTGAAGCGACCCTGGCTGGTCGTCATTTCGACCTTTATGCTGTTCGTCCCGGTGCTGTTCTATCTCTTCAGTCAGGTTCCGGTCTATCGCTCCTCGTCCATCGTCTCAACCTCGGTCAGCTCCCCGCGATCGCTTATTATGCAGGACTTGCCGATCGGCTCCAGCGGCGCGGAGGAGGAGTATTACACTTCAATACTACAGAGTACCACTTTCAAGCGAAGCGTCGCCCAGAAAATCGCCAATTTGAATCCCTGGCTCGATCGCGATTCGCTCTCCAGCGTAATCTCCTCCGGCGCCATATCCTTTGAGCGAAAGACACGATCGGCGCAAGGCTTCCTTAACATCAGCGCAACTTCGCAAACCCCCGAATTTGCGGAGTTGATTTGCTCCCAGGCGCTCGCCAGTTTTCAAGAAATTAGCACCGAACTCAGGCGCAGCGATCAAGCCTCGGTCGTGAAGTTCATCGAAAGTCAGTTGGTGCAATTGGGCGATCAGTTGGGGGCTACCGAGAACGAAATACAGAACTTTCTGCGCGATCGCGGGTTGAATCTGAGTGATGTAGCAGCCGGTATCGACGGTGAACTTCGCACTCTGGAAAAGTCCCTGGCGGACGCCGAAGCGTCGCTCGAACTTGCCCGGATGCAGATCGAGTCCTACTCGAGTCAGCTCTCCGTTCGCCTCGATGATTACCTGAAAGGAAGCGAAGTCGGACAATCAGAAGTTCAGGTCGAAGCGCTACGTCAGCGTTTTCGTGACCTGGAGCGTGCGCTGAGTCAGGCTATCGATGTGCGAGACTCCACAGAAGTTCAGCAACTTCAGGAAGAGCGTCGTCAGATACTCGCGGAAATGACCGGGACGCTGACCCGGGTTCAGGGTGCGGAAGTTGTGGAGCGAACCAAGCAGGTTTCACTATCCGCCCTCGAAGCATCTCTCGATAAATGGCTTCTTGACTACGAGACGGCGCAGACCAGGCGCGACTACTTTGACCAGGCGATAATGAGATTTCTTCAGGCGCATCCTAATATGTCGGGAGATATTCTCGAATATCTCAATATGACGCGGTCCAAGAATGTGATGCAGAAAACTATTGACATTCTCGTCGAGCAGCGTGAGCAGTTGCGCATTAAGATGGCTTCGGAGAGCGGAGGCGTAAAGATAATTGACCCGCCGGTGCGTCCTACGTCGCCGGTGAACCAAAAGCGTGGGATGAAACTTCTGGCTTCATTCTTCTTTGCCCTGTTTATTGGTGTAATGTTGTCGTATGCCGTCGATCTGTTCGACAATACGATCCAGGGCGAGAAGGATATGCAGAATCGTTTTGGGCTGCCGGTCTATGGGTCGGTGCCGGTGCTATCGGCGGGATCGGCGTTTTCGCGGCGGAAACGCTCGCCGCGTTCGCGGGACGAAAATCCCAATCTGAACGGGCAGCACAAAATCACCCACCTCGATTTTTACTCCGAGTCTTCCCCGGTTGCCGAAGCATATCGCTCGATCAAGACCGCGATACTCTTTTCCGCCCGGGATCGCAGTCGCAAGACGTTCATTATTTCGAGCCCGGTTTCAGGTGATGGCAAGTCGCTGACTTCTTACAATCTTGCCGTTTCCTTCGCCCAGGGCGGGACCAGAACGCTGCTCGTCGATGCCGACCTAAGACGCGCCAGCCAGCACAAATTGCTGGGTGTCGAGCGCGGACCCGGACTAGCTGACCTGCTACTGGGAACCAGTTCCATGGATGCCATCGTTCGCCAGCATCCAAACCTGAACAGCCTAAGCATTATCACCGCCGGTCAAAAGGTCGGCAATCCGGCTGAATTACTCTCTTCGAATACCATGAAGAGCGTTATGAGCGAATTTGAGAGCCGGTTCGACCTCATCTTGATCGATACGCCGCCGATCACCCCCTGTATGGACTCGCGGCATCTGGCGTTGATGGTCGGCGGGATGATTCTCGTCGTCCGGGCCGAATCAACCAAACTTAACGTCATCGAGCACAGCCTTTCCCTCTGCAAGAGAATCGATGCCGAAATCATCGGCGTCATCGTCAATCATGCCACCTTTCGCTATGGCTATGGATATTATTATATCTATCAACGCCATAACCCCTACGGCTACTATTATAGCGGGTATCAATACTACTATTCACAGGACAGTGAGACCGGCGAAAAAGTGCGTAAAAAGAAGCGCACCCGCACCCGCAAAGGCGCCTCGTATGAGGTCTCGGATTGACATCCCGGGAACGGGATTGACTTTCGGCGCGCCGGGGAGACTCAACCCCCCGGCGCGCCGCATTGCTCGTGCGGCGAAATTGGCCGGAATGGCCGTTGTTCTGCTCGCTTCGGTCGTTCCGGTTCTGACGTTCGCCGCCAATGGGATCGCCGGCGAAGACCTCTTTCAGATCGCCCGACTCAAGTATGATGGCGGTGGCGATTGGTATTCCAATCCCTCCTCGATCCCCAATCTGCACACCTTTCTGCGCGCCGAATGCGGCATCGACGCCGCGGTCGAGGAAGCCGTCGTCGAGCCATCCAGCCCCAAACTGAGCGCTTTACCTTTTGTTTATATGAACGGTCACGGAAACATCCGTTTTTCCGAACGCGATGTCGAATCCCTGCGGCATTATCTCGAGACCGGCGGATTCCTTCTGGCGGACGACAACTACGGAATGGATGCCTCCTTTCGTCGTGAAATGAAGCGCGTCCTGCCGGGCGTAGAACCGGTTGAACTGCCCTGGACGCATCCGATCTACCACAGCCACTTTAGTCTGCCCGAAGGTTTGCCCAAGATTCACGAACACGACGGTAAGCCCGCCCAAGGACTTGGCTACTCCCTCCACGGGCGGCTTGTCGCCTTCTATTCCTATCAGGCCGATCTCGGTGACGGCTGGGAAGACCCCGACGTGCACAACGATCCAGCGGAAAAACGTCTGGCCGCACTACGAATGGGTGCCAACATCGTCGTCTGGCGTCTGCGCGGAGGATTGTGAACAAGTTGTCGGATTTGTCCGCAGCAGAAGCCCGGCTGACGCGTTTGAGACGCATGCAATCGGGATTGGAGATGCGGTCGGCACTGATCCGGGGAGCCAGTGCTCTAATCCTTGCGGGGCTTGCCGGTGCGATTGCCGAAGCGGTCTTGCTGCTCCCGCCGCCGGGACGCTGGCTGTTGCTTGTTGCACTTGTTATCCTCCCGGTAGCGACCTTCTTTACCCGTTTCATCCCCGCTCAACGCAACCCTTATCTGCGGCCGGGGCGGCCTTCGGACCGCTTTTGGGCGCTTCGACTGGGGGAACGTTCCGGAATCGAGTATCGCGACCGACTGCTCAATTCCCTCGAGGTCAATCAGCCTCGCTCCGTCGGTCGCGATACCCAGTCGGACGACCTCGCCGACCATGCGCTTCACCTGGCCGTCGCCCGGATTCCGCCGCTTTCTGATCGTGAAGTTGTCGAAGCCGGGCCCTACCGACGTTCTTTGAGGACAGCCGCATTCAGCCTCCTGACCGGCGTTCTGGCATTTGCACTCCTGCCGGGGACGCTGCTGCCGGCGGCTTCGCGGCTGTTTCAACCGGCCCGAGAGTTCACGAAGCCCCCCGCCTTCGCGCTTGAGGTTGAGCCCCTCGATGCGGTCGCCTATCGCGGTGAGCCAGTTCGATTCGACGTGCGAGCCATCGGGGTATCTCCCCGTGAGGTTGCCTTTCGCTACCATTTGCCCGGCGGCGCTGTCCAGAATCTGGCCGTGCACCTTGATCCGGATACAATCCGTAGCGATCCCGAATCTTCGGTTCATCACGGTCAAGTCACTCTCGATGGATTTGCTTCGTCGGTCAACTACTGGGTAGAAGCCGGAGAGGTTGCGACTCCGTCGCAGCGACTTGAGGTGATCCAGCGGCCGCAGATCGTCAACCTGATGGCAAAGGTATCCCCCCCGGCTTATTCCCGGCTACCAAGTTCGACCGGTCGGGAGAACAACGGCGATATCGAAGCCTTGTCCGGCTCGAACCTCCGCCTTGAGATCGCAGCCAATAAGTCTCTCGCATCCGCCTGGATGATACTGCAGCGCACTGATCGCGAAGCTGGCAGTTTGGACAGTCTTCCCTTAAAGGTAAAAGGCTCGACCGCTCTACTCGAACTCCCGGTCCGTTCGGGCGGCACCTATCAAATCCGCCTGCGCGACAGCGATGGACACTACGATAAAGACCCGGTGGCTTATCACATCCGGCTGCTCGCCGACGAGCCGCCGGCGGCACGCATTGCCTTTCCCGATGCTGACATTGTCCTTGGCGACGACATGGTCCTTCCGCTGCGCATCGAAGCGGACGACGACTTTGGCATCTCCCGCATCGCGCTCGAATATCACCATGTCGGGGACTCCACAATTATCGGACGGGAGATACCCTTCCGCACAGTCGAAGACCGCTCGGCAGTCGCCGAATACAATTGGGAATTGGGAGCGCTCGGACTGGTGCCGGGTGACGTCATCGAATACCGCGCGATGGCTGCCGACAACGATAACATCAGCGGCCCCAAACGCGCCTGGTCCGAGTCGCGTCTGGTGCGGCTGCCGACCCTCGAGGAGATCATCGCCGGCGTCGATCAGTCCGAGCATCAAGCCTTCGAAGAGTCGCAGCGCACCATCGAAGCCGCCAGGGAACTTCGCGACGAGATGAACCGCATTGCCGAAGAACTAAAGCGCAACCCCGAAACCGACTGGCAGCGTCGTAAAGAAATGGAGGAGGCGCTCGGCCGTCAGCAGGAGTTGAACCAACGCCTCGACGAGGTGCGTAAGACGCTCGATAAAATGGTCGAGCAACTCGAAAAGCACGACCTCCTGACCGCCGAAACGCTGGAGAAGTATCAGCAACTTCAGGAGTTATTGCGCGAGGTCGCTACGCCCGAACTTAAAGCGGCGATGGAGCGTCTGCAAGCCTCGCTCGCATCCCAGGACCCCGATCAAATCCGGCAGGCCCTCGAGCAGTTCGATATGGACCGCGAACAATTTCTCCGCAATCTCGAGCGGAGTATGAACATCCTGAAGCAACTGCAACTTGAGCGTAAACTCGACGAACTTGCCCGTCGGGCTGGTGAATTGCGTCACGCCCAGGAGGAAGCCCTCGACCGGATGGATCGCAGCGAGACTTCCGACCTTGCCGTTGCGCAGGAAATGATGGCGCAGGCGATGTCGTCGCTCATTGAGGAGATCAAGCAGAGCGGCCAATTGGCAGATGAGTCGGGCGAAACGAAGACTGCACAAGATCTCGGAGAACTTGCGAGCAGAACCGAGACCAATGAAATGCCGGAACAGATGCGACAGACCGGGCGCGACGCGGCAGCGGGAGATCTCAAAAAGGCTGGCGAAAAAGGGCGGACGTCTGCGCGTCAACTGACCGAAATGGAGACCGATCTGGGGCGCATTGCGCGGGAATTGAAGGAGCGCCGCAAGCAGGACCTGGCACGAAAACTGCGCCGCCTGGTGGAGGAGTTGCTGATGGTGTCAGAAGGGCAGGAAGAGTTGATGGAGGAGAGCCGCCGCCTCGGCCACCAGTCGCCACGGCACCGTGAACTGACCGGCCGGCAGTCGGACCTTAGGTCGGCTCTCGCCCGCGTTACCGGGCGAACCTTCGACCTCTCGCGCGAGACGTTCTTCATCACCCCCGAATTAGGTGCCGCGCTCGGACGCAGCCTCGAAGAACTCGACCGAACGTTGGAGGCTTACACCGACCGCAATCCCCATCAGGCAACTGCGCCTCAGAAGAAAGCCGTTGGCGAAATCAACCGCAGCGCAAACGAACTCCTGGCGATCCTCTCGCAACTCCAAGGCTCGGAGTCGTCGAGCGGGTTCGAGGAGATGATGGAGCGCCTCTCACAAATGGCATCCCAGCAACAGGGACTGAACGAGCAGTCGATGCCGATGCCCGGCCCGGGCGGATCTTCGTCGATGCCATCGCCGGGCGACATGGCCCGGATGGCTGCGCAGCAGCGCGCACTTCAACAGGCGATGCAGGAAGCCGCCGGCGAAGCGAAAGGTATGAGCGACATCCTCGGCGATCTTGAAGGCATCGCCGGATCGATGGGTGAAGTGGCCGAAGACCTCGAGCAAGCCCGTCTCGACGAGCGCACCCAGCGCCTTCAGCGTCAAATCGTGAACAGGCTGCTCGATGCAACCCGTTCGGCGCGCGAGCAGGAATACTCAAAGAAGCGCGAGAGCAAGGTCGCGACCCGGATGGCGCGGCGTCCGCCAGCACCGCTCACACTGGATACCGATCGCGACCGTCTGCGACGAGACCTAATGCGCGCACTTCAAGAGGGCTATACGCACGACTATCGGCGGCTCATCCGCGAATACTTCAACCGCATCGAGTCCGTCGATACCGCTAAGTGATAGAGATTCCGGATGACGGGTTGAAACTTACCCCTGAGTTTCCAGTCAAACCAGGTCCCATAGTCAATCCTTCGGGAGGTTACCGATGACTGTCACGAATCCCGTTCCCTCACTATTGCTCGTCGATGATGACGCCGTCTTCCGCCGGCTCATGTCCGCGCTCTTCCAGCAGGACGGCTTTCAGGTAACCGCCTTTGAGAGCGCTGAGACGGCCTTCGACGCCCTCGAGCTCCGCACCTTCAAGGTCGCCATCGTCGATTACAAACTTCCGGATCTGAACGGCATCGACTTCTTCGAACGCACCCGCCGCTCGCACCCTGACATGGTGCGCATCCTGATCACCGCCCACACCACCGAAGAGGTGCTGCTCGATGCGATCAACCGGGGTGAAGTCTATCGCTACCTCAACAAGCCGGTTCATACCGGCCTTCTCCGCTCCACCGTCGAGCAGGCTCTGGTGCTGAACGAACTTACGACGTCGCGTAATATGATCCTTGCCAGCCTCGATGAACGCAATCGTGAACTCGAACAGAAGAACAGCGACCTGGCCCGCTTCAACCACCTCCTCGGCGAACTG
>VGIQ01000057.1 GCA_016867835.1 Calditrichota bacterium
CTGGGTAGTGGAGGTATCACACTCGTGGCTGAACCGATTCAGAAAGCTGTTGGTTCGCTATGAGAAGAGAACAGCAAGCTATGTGGCCCTAGCGCAATTGGCTTGCGCCATCATTGCCTACAGAAAAGTAGGCGTTATTTACGGATAAACACTTAGAATAGCCGAAACTACTCCTTGACTACAAGGGGAGGAGGCGATGGCAAGCCGATAACAAATCCGGGACTCTTATCAATGGGTGCAGTATCATCTTGTTTTGTCCCCTCGCTCAGCGGGGGACTACAGGGGGGTAGAAGTGCAACTCCATATTGCCCTCCCTTTCATTCCCCCCCGCGAAGCAGGGGGGAGAAGACAAGAACTTACTGCACCAAGTAGTAAAAAATGTCCCTCAAATTCTCATATCCTCAGCAACCCTCTAAATCCCCGCGCAGCATAGTAAGACTCGGCGCCGTTGTGACAGGTGAAGACGGTGTCGTAGCGGCGGTCGCAAAATAAGGCACCGCCGAGTCTTCTAATCCTCTCCGGCGTCAGCACCCAACTCGAAGTCCGGGTGTCGAAGACGCCCCGTTTCTGCAATTCGCGATACTGCTCTTCCGATAACAATTCAATGCCCATTGCGGCAGCCATCTCGACGGCGCTGCCGGATGGTTTGGCTTCCTTGCGAGCGTCGAGCGCAGCGCGGTCGTAGCAAAGGCTGCGACGGCCGGGGGGGCTTTCGGCTGAGCAATCGACGAATATTAACTCGCCTGTCGTTCCGAAAAAATCAACGACATTGGGCTCGCCGCCAGTCTGCTCCATCTCCGTAAGCGACCGAAGTTTTCCGGGATTCGCCTCGAGCCGGGCTTCCACATCAGACCACTTCAGACCCGGATGGCGGGATACATTGTGCTCGAAACGGGCAGCAAGTATGCTAATTTCACTCATGCGACCCGGTTAGTTAGTTTCCCCAATCCCTCGATCTCCAATTCGACTTCGTCACCCGACTTCAGCCAGTCGTCGTGGTCGAAGCCGCGTTCGAGCAAGCAGCCATTGCCTACCGTGCCCGAGCCGATGAGTTCCCCGGCGAAGACGGTGGCGTCCTTGGAGGCGCGGGCGATCATATCGCCGAAGGACCAGTAGATGTCAGCCCAGTTGCCATCGGAGACGATTTCGCCGTTGACGCGGGCGGTCATCCGCAGATCGTAGCCCCGTCCTTTGCGGCGATCTTCGATCTCGTCGGGCGTAACGAGCCAAACCCCGAGCGAAGTGGCGAAGTCCTTGCCTTTGGCAGGTCCCATATTGGAAGCCATCTCCTCGCGCTGGAGGTCGCGCGCCGACCAGTCGTTCAAGACGCAGAAGCCGGCGATAAGGGTCTCCGCATCTTCCGGCGCAAGGTCCGATCCGCCACCGCCCAGGACCGCGCCGATCTCGAGTTCATAGTCCCACTTCATGGAAGTCCTCGGGAATGGGATATCCGCGCCCGAGGTCGAGATGTTATTGGGATTCGAAAAGTAGAAGATTGCCAGACGATACCAGTTCGGATCGATCTCTTGGCCGCGCAACTTGCGAGCGTTGCGGACATGGGTCTCGAAGGCGTAAAAGTCGCGAAAGGTGCGCGGCCTGCGGATGGGAGACAGGTAGGCGACATTTCCTTTGGGATGGACGAGGTCGCCCGACCGGCGGGCAAACTCGAGCATTTCACGAGTCTCATCGAAGGCTTGCGGCCAATTGAATATAAGTTGCTCGAGCGAGAGGCCGTGAAGCGGCTTATGGAGCCGCACCGCGGTTTGATTCACATCGACCGTTCGTCCCTCGACTTCAGCGCCGACGACGATCAATCCATCGACCTTCATATTGCAAAGTCTCACGTCCCGCCTCCGGTTAAGATAACTCCCGCCCCTATGATTACCAGCGCCAGGCCGGTTACCAATTTTTCGTGATGTTCAAGATAATGCCAATTCAAGGATTCGATACCGCGCAACGATAAATAGACCAGGAGCAACATCCCTCCGACCGTCAAAGCGAGATAAATCAACGATAGCAAGATAATGCCGGTCCAGCCGAATCCGGCAGCGGTCAGGTAATAGGCTTCAATCTCCAGACAAGGCGATAAGAACATAGCCAGCAGCAGCGGGCCTATTAGAATCAGGTTGCGGCCTAAACTTCGATTGCGAATTTGATGCTGATGTTGGTTTTCCCCACCCTTCTCATGCGTGTGCCCATCTTCATCAGCATCAACATCAAGATCAGCATCATGGTGGTGATGGTGATGCCCTCCCCTGCCGAGCCGGTCCATTACCAGATAGACAACACCAAGCGCAATGAGGATCGCAGGCGCTACGGTCTGCGCATAGAATTCGAACCGGTCGGCCAGACCGATTCCGAACCAGCCGATGATGAAGCCGATCAAGATAGTGCTGGCGGTGTGCGCCAGGCCGGCCAGTGCTGTGATCCCGAGGAGTCGCGAAACCGTCCAACGTTCGCTGCGGCCCATCAGGACGAGGGGAATCCAGTGATTGGGGATGAGGGCGTGAATGCCTCCGAGCAAGACAGCACCGAAGGCGAGGCCGGAAAGGGACATCATTTAAGCAGCGCGGCTGGCAGTTTCTCCAATTTCTTTGTAACCCGATTAACCCGCAGCGCCGCGGATTCAAGGATGGTTACGCCCAGGAGCGGTTCGCAGCCTTCCGGGCCAAAGATTATTTTGCCCGCTGCAGTCCGACCCAGTACCTCAAACCGTGCAAAACCATACTCAAAAGCAATGCGGCGTCCGTCGGCCATTTCGTATCGCATCGAGCCTTCGGATTGGATGCCCAGTTCCGCGGCTTTTTCCCTCGGAAGAACCGAATCGGTCGCACCAGTGTTAACCAGAAAATCACCAGTGAAGCGTTTGGTCGATCCCACCGGAGTAACCGTGACCCTTGCGTATGTCGTCCCCATTCAGCCTCCCGTTAGATGTTTCCCCTCCGGCGCTGCTCTTCCTCGATCGACACAAACAATGCTCTAAAGTTCCCCTTGCCGAACGAGATCGCCCCTTTGCGCTGGATGATCTCAAAGAAGAGCGTCGGACGATCCTCCACCGGTTTGGTGAAAAGTTGCAGCAGATACCCCTGGTCATCGCGGTCCACAAGGATGCCCAGATTGGCTAACGTTTCGACGTCCTCATCGATCCTCCCGACCCGGCTGATCAGGTCTTCGTAGTAGGTGTCGGGCACATAGAGAAACTCGACGCCGGCGTTCTTCATCCGGCTGATGGTGGCGACGATGTTGTCGGTCGAGAGTGCGATGTGCTGGACGCCAGGAGTTCGATAGTAGTCAATATACTCTTGAATCTGGCTCTTCATCAAGCCGGATGCCGGTTCGTTGACCGGAGCCCGGACAATGCCGTTGCGGCTCGTCATCACCTTCGAGCGGAGCGAAGAATAGTCGGTCGAGATGTCTTTGTCGTCGAAATGCGCCAGCAACTTAAAGCCGAAGACTCGGGCATACCAATCGACCCAATGCTCCATCCGGCCATCTTCGACATTGGTGACGATGTGGTCGATGACCCTAAGGTCTCCCGCAGGAGTGATCCGCACCTTATCTGAGCGCGGCTCATAGTGCGGCAGAAACGCGCCGTGGTAGTTGCGGTCTTCGATCAAGCGGTAGCAGGTATCGCCGAAGGCTCGAATCCCGGCGATGACCGCTTCGCCGAAGTCGTCGCGATAGACCGTCGGCTCGAGTTCCGACGCAGCGCCGTTCCGGACGAGGGCGTCGAACGCCCGCCGTGCGTCGGGGACGCGGTAGGCGATCATTGCCACACCGTCGCCATGCAAGAGATGGTGCCTCGCGATAGGACTATCGGGGCCAAGCGCAGTGGTCAGGACGATGCGCACGTCGCCCTGCTCGAGGACATACGAGGCGCGGTCGCGCACCCCCGTCTCCGGCCCGGCGTAAGCCGTCAACTGGAAACCGAATGCCTCACGATAGAAGTAAGCCGATTGCATCGCGTTGCCGGCCCAGACCTCGAAGTGGTGGATGCGCTCGATCTCGATCGCATCGGGATCGCCGAGGTCATACTGAGGCTCAAAGAGGCCGTAACGGCCATTCGACTTCAGCAGTTGCTTCTCTTCGGCGGTAAGCGGTGGCGGTGAAGATATGGTGTCGAGCATAGTAATGTCTCTTGCTGCAGAAGTTGCCTGAAAGCGAGCGGTATCCCGTGACTCGCGAGGCGATCCAAACCTCGTTCAGTTAATCACTAACGGCTCTATATCGCCGGGCGATAAAGGATACCGTTCGGTGCGAGGCCGACCGGTATCGTCGTAACGGCGGTGCGGGACGGGCAGTCTATGACCGTCACCGAGTGCGCCCGCTCGTTGCTCACCCAGGCCTTGGAGCCGTCGGAACTGAAGGTTATACCGTGAGCGCCGGCGCCGGCCTGAATGGTCGCCAGCGGCGAAAGCGTCGTCGTGTCGTAGATATGCACCTGACCGGCATCTTCGTTGGCGACGTAGAGTTCGCCCCGCGTCGGGTGGACGAAGGCCTGACCGGGTGTAAAGCCGAGCGGCAAGGTTGTCGCCACGGTTAGCGGTTCGACCGAGACCAGACTCGCGCTCCGGCTGCCTTCGCTGGTTACCCATGCGCTTCCGGAATGCGAAATCCAGGCTCCTACCGGAGTCGCTCCAACGGAGACACGGGTTATCGAGCCGTCGCCCATTATGGCGACACGCGCCAGCGTCGCGTCGCCGCTGTTGGCGACGAGCGCCCAACGGCCGTCAGGGGTGATGGTAACTTCGAGCGGCTCGCGACCGACGGCATAGGTTGAAAGCAACGTCAGCGACGGCAGCGCATAGCGCAGCACTGTCCCGGTGTTGGCGTTGGCAAAGAGCAGCCCCGATCCGTCGGTCGTCGGGACGGCGTTATGCACGACACCGCTCACCGTCAAGCGTCGTGCCTCGAGCAGCGTCCGACTGTCGAGCAGGATGACCCGCGAGGTGATCGTCCCGCCGTGCCCGCCATGACCGCCGCTGCCGATGATGTCGGTTCCAGCATCGGAGATATAGAGCGTCCGGCGGTCGGGGGAAAGATAGAGGTGGTGCAGATAGCGGACGCTGACGAGCGGCTGTAAGGCGGTCAGGCGGTTAAGGACCGGGTCGATCACGGCGATGTCGCCCGAGCCGCCGTCGCAGACGAGAACGACATCGGTGGATAGGTCGAGGTCGAGCACCTTGCGGATCATCGGTCCGGTCGAGCAGACGGTGCGGATCTCATCGTCGCTCACTCCCCCCATCATCATCCCGGTGCCCATTCCTGGCATGCCGCCCATTCCGGTTGTGTCGTGATGCGGCCGGTGCATTCGGCCGTCTCCACCGCGCATCATGCCCATCAGTCGGACGGTGTAGGTCTGCTCGGGCCGAAGCGGACTTGCGGGCTGGAATGTGCAGCGCATCGAATCGCCGCTCCAGACAAACGTCCCCGGCACGGGCAGCGAACCGACTCCCCATCCGGTGTGAAGACTGAAGTTGCTCTCGACCGCGCGCGACATCGCGCGGTCGAAGCGGAGCCTAATCACAGCATCGAGTCCAATCTCTGTCGTGCCGTCGGGTGGATCGATGGCGATGCTCACCTCGGAGTCGCCGGGGTCCATCATATTATGGCCGTCCGAAGCGCAGCCTGAAATGAGGGCTGCTGACATCAGTGCGGTAAACGCGAGTTGCAAGGCAGAGCGGTTCATTGCCAGTTCCTTCATCGAATGTTTTTAAGTTAGTCGAAAGCCCCGCAGGAGCAGACTTGTAACCACCCCCCTCACTTGGGCGGGAGCAAACTTTCGTCAGGAAGATAGTCGAGTCCCGGTTCTATCTGGGCGATCCGCACCCCGGGCTGCCTTAGATGATACGCATAATTGAGATAGATGAGGAGTGCGGTGAGACCCTCGACGGTGCGGCAGACTTCGCCCGAGCCAACATCATAGGAGGGGAGTCCCATCTGACGCAAAAGTGCCATTACGCGGTGTTTGGCCGAGAGGTCGTCGCCGACGATCAGGACATCGCTGCCGGGTGACTTGTGGTGGTTGATGAGGGCGGTTGCGGAGGTGTTCTTCAAAGCCCCGACTACGTCTGCGACGCCCGAAAGAACGGCTTGTGCCTCCTGGGTTGCCGAGCCTTCGGGCGGCCAAAGGTTTTCGATCTGGTTTGCCGGATTAACCGGGGCGGTTACATCGACGACGATTTTGCCCTTGACGAAGGGTTGGATCGCGGTCAGAGCCTCGCGGTGACCGGTGATAGGCGTCGTGATGAAGACCATATCGGCTTCGGCGGCTGCGACTTCGTTGGTCGCGGCTCGGAAGCGCTCGGTTGGAAGTTCGACAAACGTCGGCAGACCTCGCGCCAGATGCTCAGCCCGACCGGGATCGCGCGAGCCGATGATGGCGGTATGTCCTGCGGCAGCGATGCGCACGGCAACGCCGGCGCCCTGCCAGCCCGTCCCGCCGACGACGGCGATTAGCAACGGGATAGTCCGACCGCCATCACCCTTCCGATCGGGGCTTCAGCAGCGGCAGCACTTCATCGTGCGTCCGTTCAAGCGTATGTAGAACTTCGCTCATCGGCATCGCGCCGAAGTTGAAGATAAACATCAGATGATCGGCGCCGGCGTCGATGAAGTTCTGCATCATTCCGGCGGCTTCATCGGGCGTCCCCATCGCGACGACGCCCCGGTTGAGGCATTCGTCATACGAGGCGTGACGGGCATAAAGACGGCTATAGACGTAGATTTCGAGGTGCTTGCGCGCCAGTTCGTCGTCCGTCGCCGGCTTGTCGCCGACATGGGTGTGCACCGCGGCGATGATCTCGCCCCGACCGGGTCGCCCCGACTCAGCCCAGCCCTTGCGGTAGTTATCATAGATCGACTTGAGTTCGCCGATCCGGTCAACCGTTGCATAGGGGATGGTCATGATCGGATAGCCCCGCTTGCCGATGTAGTAGGCGGCTGTCTCGGCCAGCACTGCGACAGGCGTCTCCAACTTCCGCCCCTGGTAGGGGGTGATATTCAATTTGACGTTCTTGAAGTTGTAGAACTCGCCCGCGTAAGAGAAACGCTCGCCGGTAAGCGCATGCTCCATTATGGCGAGCGTTTCGTCGAACCGTGCCCGCTTGGTCGCGGGAGACATCGAAAAGCCCTCGAACTCGTGCATCAGGTATCCGCTGCCGACACCGAGGATCAACCGTCCTTGCGAGAGTTGATCGACCAACGCCCACTGCTCGGCAACCCGCAGAGGATTGTGAAATGGCAGTATCGAGACCGCCGGGCCGAACTTGATGCGCGACGACTTCATCGCCACGGCTCCAAACAGCACCGCCGGATCCGGTACAAGGCCATACTCGTGGAAGTGGTGTTCGGCGTTGAAGTAAGCATAGTAGCCGGCGTCTTCGGCGGCTTGCACCAGTTCGACCTGCTCCATCAGGAATCGGTTCGGGTCGGTCTGGATATCAGGATAGAAATCGGAGACAGAGAAGAGGGAGTATTTCACGGGTTATATGGTTAATTGGCTTTAGGCTTTGGGCTGTCAATCAGGCTCGTAGCGGCTCAAGGCTCAGGGCTTAAGGCTAAAGGCTTTAGGAACAATCGCGCCAACGGGGCATACGCCTGACGGATCCAATACCTAATGAAGACGCGATGCGCCGGTATGGTGTCAGGTGTGAACACCTGACACCACGGCACCCAAAGGCCTGAAGCCTATGACCTTAAACCTACTTGTCGATCACCTTCGAGTAGTCGGCGTAACATTGGTAGAGGTCGTCGATGTTGGTCGTGTCGAAGCCGTCGAAGGCGGCGCCGCTCGGCCCGGCAAGGCGTTGGACGAACTCGACGAACGGCCCGTAGGGGACATTGGGTGCGATGAACATTTGACGAAGTTTGGCTCCGGCGCCGTCCTTGTAGGTCAGGACCGGGGTCATGAAGTTCCAGCCGAGCCGCTTCATCTCGCGGTGCAGTTCTTCCATATCGACATCGGGGTCGATGTTGTAGGCGGTGTGTTGGATGCCCTCGCCATAGCGTTTGACGAATTGGTTCACAGGAGAGACCAGGTCGTCCGAGACCGAAAGGCCGGTCATCGTCGCCCAAGGGTATTCGGCGCTCATTCCCGAAACGAGCGCAATGTGCGTTGCCGGCCAGCGGCTCGTGTGCAAGCGGACATGCTCGCGGAAGCCGAGCGACGACCACCGTTGAATGAACGGCTTCTCATTCGAGTTTGCCGTTACATAGGTGACGTGGTCTATGTGCCGGATCGACTGCAGAACGCCCGATTCCGACCGGGAGATAGGTGCTGTGGGGGGAGCGAACATGGATGCCTCCTTCGTAGTCGCGATTCTGAAAATGAACCGGCAGGGGTGCCCGTTCGGGAAGACTTCTGCCGGTGGTCAGGTTATTGATACGATATTGGAAGGCGGTTGTTGGTGTCTGGGGGTCGTTTGCCGGTCGCGAGAGAGAAAGCCGATGCAGGCCTTGAAGTCGTTGACGCAAGTGAGTAAATTGTTAGACTTATAAAGGACTGCGGCGGGAACGAACTCGCACTTCTTAAGTAAAGCAAACCTTCCTTCTATAACACGCACAGATGAGGCAACTATGCAATCCGTTCGTATCGAAAAGGACTCGATGGGCGAAGTCCAGGTTCCGGTTGAAGCCCTTTACGGGGCTCAAACCGCCCGGGCGGTCCAGAATTTCCAAATCTCAGGGTTGACTGCGCATCCGCACTTTGTGCGCGCCACTATCGAACTGAAAAAGGCTTGTGCCCGAGCCAACGGCGATATCGGAGCCTTAAAGTCGAATCAGGCTGAAGCGATCGTCAAGGCGTGCGACAAACTGCTCGGAGGCCAGTGGAAAGGCAATTTCGTCGTCGATGTCTATCAGGCCGGAGCCGGCACTTCGCACAATATGAACGCCAACGAGGTGATCGCCAACCTCGCCGAGGAGATGCTCGGCGGTCAGCGCGGGCAGTACAAGATCGTCAACCCGAACGACCACGTCAACTACGGCCAATCGACCAACGACACGATTCCGACCTCGCTGCGTGTTTCGGCGTTGCTTGGTCTTAACGTGCTCTACGGACAACTCGACCGGTTGATCGAGGCCATCGAGCACCTTTCCGAGCGTTATGCCTCATCGGTAAAGGCCGGAAGGACGCACCTGCAGGACGCCGTGCCGCTCACCTTCGGGCAGGAATTCGGTGGTTGGGCATCGGCTCTTAAAATGGCCCGCCGGCGACTCGGCGATGCCGCGTTTCATCTGCGCGAACTACCCCTCGGCGGGTCGGCAGTCGGCACCGGACTCGGCAGTGAGCCGGGCTACCGGAACCGCGCCGTCAGATACCTCGGCGAACAGACCGGTCTCGACCTCATTCCGGCCCCCGACCTCTTTGCGGCGATGTGGTCCCTCACGCCGCTCTCCAACCTGACCGGAGCGCTGCGAGACCTATCGCTCGACCTCGGCAAGATTTGCGACGACATCCGACTCCTTTCGTCAGGACCCCGGACCGGCTTTGGCGAAGTGAACCTGCCGGCGGTTCAGCCCGGCTCGTCCATCATGCCCGGCAAAGTTAACCCGGTGCTGGCCGAGATGACCAATATGGTCTGCTACCAGATCCGCGGCATCGACGTTACGGTTGCTGCTGCCGCCGGTGCCGGCCAACTCGAACTAAACGTGATGATGCCGCTCGTCGCCTGGAATATCCCTTACGCACTACAAATCCTCGGCAACGCGATGCAGGCGCTGGCTGAAAAGTGTGTCGTCGGGATCACTGTCGAAGAAGACCTCGGCTTGAAATATGCCGGTAGTTCGCTCGCACTGGTGACTGCGCTCAACCGCAAGATCGGCTACCTCGCCGCCGCCGAGATCGCCAAGAAAGCGATTAAGGAGGACATCCCGGTCGTCGATGCGATTCGCAAATCGGGGCTCTTCACGGAGGAGGTGCTGAAGGACTTACTCAACATCAACGCCCTGACGAAACAGCCGGCAGCGTGAGGAAGTCGTTGAGTCGTTGGGTCGTTGAGGGCAAAGAAGAAGAGAGGTCAAATTGATTGTGCCGTCGCTGTCCCTATCCGACGGCGGAGCGGTCAGATGAGGACATCTGACCGCACAATTGGCTTCCACCCCAGAGGTGAAAATAGCAAACGCCTATCGCTGGATCAGGGGTCAAATTCTCTACTGTCGCCTTCGACAGTATTATAAACATCAGCATAGACTAAGAATAATCAATTTCATAACATCACCCCCCCGGGTCCGCTTTGCGCCCAGTCCGACCGGAGACCTCCATGTCGGCGGGGTGCGGACGGCGCTCTTCAATTACCTCTACTCCCGCCACTACGGCGGGGAATTCCTGCTCCGGATCGAAGACACCGACCGCGAGCGCTCGACGCCCGAAGCGATTCAGGTCATCCTCGACGGGCTGAAGTGGATCGGCATCGAGCCGGACGAGCCGGTCGTCTATCAATCTCAGCGCATCGACCGGCATCGCGAGGCGGCCTATCAGATCCTGGAATCGGAGCTTGGCTACCGCTGCTTTTGCAACCCCGACGAATTGGCCGCGCGTCGCGAAGCCGCTCGCGCTTCCGGAATGCAGTTCAAGTATGACCGCGCCTGCCTGCGCTTGACTCCGGCGGAAGTCGAGGCAAGACTGGCGCAGGGTCTCCCCTATGCCATCCGGGTGCGCGTTCCGGACGAAGACCTGACGTTTGAAGACGGCGTTCACGGTGCGGTAAGGATCCTCGGCTCGGAACTCGAGGACTTTGTCCTGTTGCGCGGTGACGGGACGCCGACCTATATGCTCGCAGTGGTCGTCGATGACGCCGACATGGGCATCACCCAGATCATCCGCGGCGATGAGCATCTCCTCAATACTCCCAAGCAGATCCTGCTCTATCGCGCCCTCGGGCGTCCGGTTCCGGCGTTTGCGCACGTGCCGCTCATTCTGGGCACGGATAAGAAGAAGTTGTCGAAACGTCACGGCGCGACGTCGATCACCTGGTATCGGGACCAAGGCTTCCTGCCCGAAGCGATGATCAACTTCCTCGGGCTATTGGGGTGGTCGCCGGGCGATGACCGGAATGTCATTGGTTTGGATGAGTTGATATCGCTCTTCGACATCGCGGGGATCATCCCTCACGGCGCGGTCTTCGACGAGGCGAAACTGACCTGGCTCAACAGTCAGTATCTAAGCCGCAAGATGTGGAGCGAGGTAGAGCCGGTGGTGCTTGCACTGGCGGACAGTGCGCTTGCGGAAGGGAGAATCGGCCACATTCCGGACGAGGCTTATCTGGCCAACGTCTGGGAGTTGCTAAAGAGCCGCATTTACCGGTTGGGCGACCTGTTTGGCAGCGCGCTCTATATGTTCCGCGACCCGGATTCCTATGACGGGAAAGGTGTCAACAAGCACTTTTCGGGACCCGATACTGCCGGGCAGTTAAGGGTGTTGGCAGGCGATTTCGGCGGGATCGAGGTCTTCGACGCTTCTTCGATTGAGGAGGTCGTGCGGAGGCGGGCGGAGGAGTGGGGCGTATCGGCCGGAGCGCTTATCCACCCGCTCCGGCTGGCAGTGAGCGGGACGACGGTCGGCCCCGGACTCTTCGAGATGCTTGAGGTGTTGGGCCGGGCAGCCGTCTTTGCGAGGCTTGAGCGGGCTGCGGAGTGGGTGGAGAGGATGCCTTCAGGCAAGTGATCAAGTATCAAGTGATCAAGACCAGAGGCAGGCAAAGTAACTCGACAGCCCTAATAAGGGCCCTAATAAGGAAATCCTAACTAAGCATATCAATGGCCAACGCCAACCTCACCAGCGCTAAAAGAGCCCAAAACGACGAGTTCTATACCCAATACGACGACATCCAGAAAGAGATGGAATCCTACTTCGAATACAACCCCGCCGTATTCCGCGATAAGGTCGTCTATTGCAACTGCGACGACCCCTCCGAGAGCAAATTCTTCGAGTATTTCGTTCTCAATTTTAAGAAACTTGGATTGAAGCAGTTTACTATTAATCGGGGCATCAAATAGTAGCATCAGTAGGACGGACATACTTGTCCGTCCAAAGGGCAGGCAGCAATGCCTGCCCTACTGGAGAATACCGCAATTATCTGCACCTATTAATAAGTGATGAGACGTTAGCGGCGCAGCTCGGCATCGATAAGACGCCGGTCTTTCTGGTAATACTCGGTGACGAAGTCCTATCGGCATCGACCGACGGCCTGCCCAAACTGCTCAATTCAGAACCGGTCCAAGCCGTGCTTCTGGCGCAGTAGGGAGCCCGGAGGATAACCTCGCGCCAACTTGCTCTTCATCACTCGCAAATTCCTTCCTTAGTTCGTATATTGTTTCGATTTGGCTGCCGTCCGGCGGGGACGCCGGATGGCTCGCACGACACCCCAACAGAACCTAAAGAGAATCTCATATGTTCACCAAACTGTTTCGTCTTTCAAGTCTGACCGGGCTGATGCTTGCGCTGGTCTGGGCGGGCTGTTCAATCGATGCTCCGGTCTCGCCCGATACAGCATCGGACACCGGCAAACTCTCCGCCGGCACCGATGACGACCAGGGTATGGAAGTTCAGCCGGTCTTTCGGCGTAACATGGGAAACGGGCGATTCCTGACGGTCTTCGTCGATCATGCCCATCCCGAGCGGCACAATGCACGTCCAGGCCCGGCGCCTTCCTGTTCCGATCCCAACACTAATCAAGCCTACCTCGAACTGGGAGTCGAATGGGCCAACCTGGGGCTGGCGCTCGAATACCACACCTACGGGCAGCCGCGCGGTCTGGCCACAGCCGATGTCCGGGATGCGCTCGCGGCTTCCGTTGCGGCGTGGGAGAACGCCTCCGGCAGTGACTTGGCCAACCTCAACAACAATAATGGCAATCGCGGGCCGGTCGCAGATGGCGTTAACGTCGTCGGCTGGCGGAAGTTGATTCCGCAAACGGTCCTTGCCGCCACCTGGATATGGGATGATGGAAACGGGAACATCATCGAAGCCGACGTCTTCTACAACACCAGCCAAAAGTGGTCGGTAAACGGGGCCATCAACCCCGGTAGCACCGCTTGCGGTGAGAACTTCGATGTCCAAGCCATCGGCACTCACGAATTCGGCCACTTCTTCGGATTGGGGCACGTTTCCAGCGACGGCAACGGCGGCAATGGCAACGAAAACGACGCCACGATGGCGCCGACAGCAGCCAAGGCGGAACTGCAGAAACAGACGTTGACCCCCGGCGATGATGCCGGCATCAATGCAGTCAAGGCGGGGTAGTCGCAGAGGTTTAGCCTTGAAGGGCTGAAGCAACCGAAGTCGCAAGTCACCTGGTGGAGACGCACGGCGAATGGCTGCGGTTGGGCCAGATCACTCGTCACCGACTGTAGAGTAGTGTCTTGTAGGGCGGGATAGTCCCGCCCTGCAAGATTGAACAATCGCTGCCTGTTTACACTATTTCTCATACAACACATTCCTTCTGTCATCATTATTATTAATAGGTGCAGTTTCATTTTGTCACGTCCCCGCTCTGCGGGGGGACTGCAGGGGGGAATATGGAGCAATCCAGTTTTACCCCACCTTCGTTCCCCCTTGTAAAGCGGGGGGGAGAATACAAGAACAATCTGCACCAAGTAATAATTGGAACATTCCATGTCCAAGATCAATACCTATCTCAACTTCCCCGGCACGGCTGAAGCCGCGTTCGAATTCTACAAAGCGGCTTTCGGTGGCGAGTTCTCCGTGGTCGTCCGCTTCAAGGACTTTCCTATGCCTGGAGTAACGATCCCGCCCGCCGACGGCGATAAGATCATGCACATCGGCCTGCCAATCGGCAGTAAAGGCGACGTCCTGATGGCCAGCGATAACCTGGAATCACTGGGCCAGAAGCTGGTCTTTGGCAATAACTCCTACGTCTCGGTGCATCCCGAGAGCCGTGAGGAAGCCGACCGCCTATGGGCCGCTCTCACGGCCGGCGGTGAGATCGAAATGCCGATCGCCGATCAGCCCTGGGGCGACTACTGGGGCGCGTATCGAGATCGCTTCGGCGTCAAGTGGATGATCGACTACGCACCGCCGCGGCAATAGTATGGCGGCTAATGGGTTGCGCTTAGGGTAGATATCCGAATCTGCCGAATAAAAGGCGGATTGCAATCCCACTTACGCGTACACTCACTCTTGGAAAGGAAGAACATTTTCTTTCCGGCAATTGAGTTTGCCTTTTACGGCTTAGTGAATAAACCTACTTTCGAGCATTAACATGCAATCCCTCATCAATCGCAATATCCATATCGTCAAGGGTCAGGTCGCGCGCTGGGCGCATGCCGGCCTGCCCGACGGCACCTACGAAGAGGAATGGGGCCGTTACGGCTTTTCCGGACCGGTTACGCACCTCTACCACCTGCATCCTCCGACCGGCTGGAAGGCCATCGACGGCCCGCTCCGGCCGCATGCCCTCGCGCCGCTCAAGATGCCAGTGAAGGACGGCGAACGCGGCATCTTTCTCTACAACCCCGACGTCGCAATGGGGATCGAGTGCGCGGAAACGGAGTGGGACTACTTCTTCCGCAATGGGGAAGCCGATGAAGTCCTATTCGTCCACACCGGCTCGGGCCGGATCGAAACCCAGTTGGGGCCGCTCAACTACCGGCGGGGCGACTACCTCCATCTGCCGCGCGGCACGACCTATCGGCTGATACCGAAAGAGGCGACGACGCTGCTCACCATCGAGGCCTTCTCCGGGCCGTTGCAACAGCCTGACCGGGGCCTCATCGGCCAGCATGCGCTCTACGACCCGGCGATCCTCGAATACCCCGAGCCGTCGCCGGACAAGAATCTCCGGGCCTGGAAGATTCGCGTCAAACGGCTCGGCGCGGTTACGACCTTCACCTACGATCATTCGCCGATGGACGTAGTCGGTTACAAGGGCGACAATCTTGTTTGGCGCCTGAACATCGACGACATCTGCCCGGTCAACAGCCATAAGATGCACCTTCCGCCGCCGGCGCATACGACCTTCGTAGGGGTCGGGTTCGTGATCTGCTCGTTTCTGCCGCGACCGCTCGAGACGATGGAAGGCGCGGTCAAAGTGCCGTTTTACCATTCCAATGTGGACTACGACGAGGTGCTCTTCTACCACGACGGCGACTTCTTCAGCCGCTCGGGAATCGAAGCCGGGATGGTAACGCTTCATCCGGGCGGGTTCCCGCATGGACCGCATCCGAAGGCCGTCCGGCGCACCGACACCAAGGTCTTCACCGACGAAGCCGCGGTGATGCTCGACACGTGGCGTCCCCTGGTCCTGACGCCAGAGGCCGAAGCGGTGGAGTGGCGGGAGTATTGGAGTAGTTGGATGGAATAGGGGTAACATGCCTCATCTCCCGGAATGATCCCCGGCGGCGGTCTGCGGGATGGTGTTGATGCTGGCCATTGAGAAGAGGCTTGCGTAGAGGAATGCATGAGCGTATATTGCTTCGGATGCAGGAGTGCGTCCGGCTTGGAAACTACTCCTTCCGAGATCACGCGCATGACGAAGCGGACGCAGAGGACTTTACCGATCTGGAGGTTGAAAGAACCATCCTGTCCGGGAAAATCAGAGAACAGCAGCGAGACGCCGCCACCGGCGAAGCTAAATACATCATTATCGACTTGGAAGGTGATCTGGAAGTCGTAGCCAAACTTGGCCCGACGGGCCGCCTCTACATCATCACCGTTTATACAATCTGAGCCCAACTATGCTTTGCGATAACTGCGGGAAAGAGGGAGTCTTCGTCAGGAAGGTCACCAAGAGTTACGGCAAGGGCGACGACCTGATCTTGATCGAAGACGTCCCGGTCATCCATTGCCCGCACTGCCACGAGAGTTACCTCACCGCGCAAACCGTTCACGCTATCGGTGAGGTGAAGCGCGCGCGCAGGAACACCCGCCGCCGCACAGTCGAGGTCGCATCCCTCGAATAGGTCATCATCATCCATCTTTTGCATTCTTCACCCCTCCATCATCATCAAGAAAGGCCAAACCCATGACCCGCGCCATCACCTCCCTCGCCTCGGCCCTTGAGAGCCTGTTTGCCGCAATTTATTGCGGCTTGCGCCCGGTAGCGCCCCGATTTATCGGGGGACCCTCCTTGGGAGCACTCTGCCTGCTCGGCGCGGTCTGCGGTATGGTGTTGGGAGGTGTGGGGGAGGCGTGGGGGAGGGTGGAATTTCTATGGAGTCATTACTATGGTGGAGAACCTCGGGAAACCTCATCCTCGATTACAGCTTATAATGGAGGCATGCTTCTTGTTGGGACTGTTTCGACGCCTGGAAATGGATTTTCAAACATATTGCTGCTCAAGTTAAATAATGCTGGCGACTCGCTTTGGTCAAGACTCTATGGTGGACAAGTGTATAATCAAGCAGCTTCTCACATAATTGATGCAAGCAACAATGTAGTCGTTGCCGGCACAGTTTCACAAAGACAAGGTGATTATGTCATTTACAAGATTGACGTGAATGGCGATCTTGTCTGGTCCAACGCATACGGTGGAAATAGTGGAGATAATGCATATTCCTTGACGGAAACCTATGATAATGGATTCGCAGTAGTTGGTGTTTCGTTTTCGCAAGGAAGAGGTGGGATTGACCTATGGCTGATAAAGGTCGATGGCGATGGCGATTTAATATGGTCAAATGTTTTTGGGGGAGCTGGCCATGAAATTCCCTATTCCATTTTAGAACTAGATGATAACGGATTGCTGATATTAATGGGGTCATTTTATTATAGACACATTCAGGCGGCATAGGCGACCTTGGGAGCTTTGAAGAACCGCCGGACTATGTCCGGTCGTTTCTGCGTCACACGAAGAT
>VGIQ01000058.1 GCA_016867835.1 Calditrichota bacterium
CATTGTCGGTTACGAAGGCGATACTGCTGCGCCCTTGATCGAACCGGTAGCCGAAGCCGTTGCCGGGATGATTCAAGTTGATGACCGAGATCCGGATGCCACCGATCTCGAAAGCCTCGGGTATGGCATCGAAGAACTTGATTTCGGCCCGAAAGTCATCCATATTCACGGGAAAATAGCGATTGTCGTGTCGCTCGAAGATGTCGCGGCGGAGGACTTCCTGTGCCATTCGGTTGCCATAGAAGTCCATCTTGAAATTCGAACTGTAGGCCGGGGCGAAGAAGGTGAAGCCGGCGAGGTGGTCCCAATGCGAGTGGGTCAGGAGGAAGGTTATCGGATCGTGAAGTGACTTGGACATCAGGCGCAGTCCTAACGTTCGGATACCGGTCCCGGCATCGACTATAATGCGCGCGCCATTGCCGGTCTCAACTTCGAGACAAGTCGTATTGCCGCCGACTTCGACCGTTCCCGCTCCCGGTGCCGGTATCGAACCGCGGGTGCCCCAGAAGGTAACTTTCATCACCGCCTCGGTTTGTTCGCTCCGTCCTTGATTCCGTTATTCAGACTGTTGCCGCTGTGATGCCTGCCCGGGGCGCCGGCTACTCTTCGACCAGACGTATAGGGTCGCCGGGTCGTAAGTTCAGAACGTGCCCGGCGTTTCCCCTCTGCACTGCAATTTCCACACATCCATCGCTTCCGACCAACCAGAAAGGCATTCCTGACGACATCGCCGCATAGTGAGTTTGTCTCCCCAAGCGGCCGTATCCGGGAACTACGGCCCATCCAGCTTCGGCACCTGGAATATCGGTCGCCACATCACCAAACCGGTCGATGTGGACGACCCGCCCGAACCAGGTGCTGCCCACCTTAACCGGTCTCTTGGGGCGTCGGGTCGCGATCAATTGGATTGCCGGCCCCAGATCCTCGAAAGCGTCACCGGCCGCCAATCGCACCGCCGCTGGCGCCAGGAGGTCGCGACCGTGAAAAGTTGCTGAAGCCCCCTCCGGAACAGTCAATGCCCGCACCTCTACCGGACCGTCCCAGTCCAGCGCCGGACCAAAAATGCCGTTGTCCGGCCCAATAAAAAACTTTCCCCGATTCCGGATGACTACCGCCAACCGGTTCGATCCGACTCCCGGATCGACTACCGCAAGAAGAATCGAATAGTCCGGCAGTATTCCCGCCGAACGGCGAATGAGATAGCCCGCTGCTTCGATATCGCCAGGTTTCAGGTCGTGCGACAAATGCAGAATACGCAATCCGGGAATCCGCAGCAAAACGGCGCACATTTCTGCAACATAACTGTCCGTCATGCCGAAATCGGTGACGAGCGCCACAAGCGGGTGCGATTCGTCACCTTTCGATATCGTGAGCCCCGGTCTCAACGCTCTCGGCTCGGGCGACCTCAACCGGTGCAGCAGCATCGGCATCCGCTGCACTGGGGGATTGATCTGAAACGCCTTCGGACGGCGATGTGAAAGAGAGTATCAAGAGCGCCGTTACACCCAACGATACCGCCGAATCGGCCACATTGAAGACCGGCCAACGTTCCATCAGGAAGTCCGGCAAATCGACGCTAAGGAAGTCGATCACATAGCCATAGAGCATTCGGTCGATCATATTACCGGTGGCTCCAGCCATAATCAGCGCCAGAGGCAAGGCTTGAACCATCGTCAAGTCGCGACTCCGGCCAATGTAAACTGCCAACGCAATCGCAGCCACCAGGGCAATGACCGCCAACACCACCGGCGGCAGCCATCGCATCCCAAAAATCAGACCGGGATTCTTCACTAGCACCAGCCAGATGAGATCGCTTCCTAACGGTCTAATGATCTCGCTGCCCGCGAGCGCGCTCGCGGCCCATGTCTTGGTTACCTGGTCGAGCAGGACGATTGCGGCAGCGAGCACGTAGAGCAGCAGTCGCTCCCGCGTCGTCAAACGACCCGTCGTTGCTCTTCCTTCAACTTACAGGAGATGCAGAGCCGGGCGGTCGGGACCAGTTCAAGCCGCTTCTTTTGAATCGGTTCGCCGCAGTCGTTGCAAATGCCGTAGGTGCCCTCCTTGATCATCTCGAGCGCGCGGTCGAGGTACTTTAAGTAGCGGCCTTCGCGCGAAGCCAACATGAAGGCCTTTTCGCGCTCCTGGGCATCGGTGCCTTGATCGGCCATATGAAGCGTGTATGTCGAGTTATCCCCCGAATACTCCTGGACGGTATTGCGGGTCGCTTCAGTCAGGAGCCCGAGTTGCTTCATGATGGTCTCCCGCCGTTCCAGGATCAGTTCCTGGAAAAAGACGGCGTCTGCGGTGCTGTATCGTTCCTGGTTCGTTCCCGGAAGAACATCCGGGCCGGCACTCTTACGAATCATACTGGGGTTCCTTCGGGAAACGACTCAACTAACGGGGCGAATGCGAACACGAGCGTTCCGTTCGCCGATCTTCACGCCCTCATCCGGACCGATCGATGGATCATCGATAAGGTCGCGGGCGAGGGTCTCGGTGCGGACATAGTCCGCAAATCGGGTGATGGCGCGACCGAGTCCATCATCGACAGCATATTCGACCACAATGCGCCCTTCGACTTCCATCCCCGCGTCGCGGCGCAGAGACTGGATGTGATGGACGAATTCGCGGGCCAGCCATTCATCGGTCAGGTTGTCGTCGATGCGGTGACATAGTGCGACGGTTATCCCGCCATCGATGCGCACCCAATAACTCTCCAATGGCACTTCGGTCAGGAGCACTTCGCTGCGCAGGATGGACTCGCCGCCCACCCGTATGCTCCCTGATCGCACCATTTCGGAGAGTTCCTCATGCGTCAGTTCTCCCACCGACCGTGCCAACGTTGACGCGTTGGCACCGAAGCGCGGTCCGAAGACCTTATAATCGGCTTTGGCTTTCCAGGTGTAGAGCCCGTCGGCAACTTCACGACAAAGCATCGTCTTGACGTTCAACTCGTCGAGGATCACATCCTTGAACGGCTCGATGTCGGAAAGGTCTTCACCGGCAACGATCATCTCCGGTAACGGTTGACGCACCCGAACACCACCGTCGGCGCGAAGTGAGCGGGCCAGGGAAACGATCCTGCGCACCTTGGCCATTGCCGATTCGAGCGCAGCATCCCTAAGGTCGGGCATCGCGGCGGGCCAGTCGGTCAAGTGAACCGAATCGGGCGCCGAAGCGTCGAAACCGCGCTCGAGGTTCTGGTATATCGCCTCGCTGGTGAACGGGATGAACGGCGCCATCAGGCGGTTCGTCACCGTCAAGACCCGGTAGAGGGTTGCGTAAGCCTGTGCCTTGTCGGCATCGTCGTCCGACTTCCAAAACCGGCGTCGCGACCGGCGAATGTGCCAGTTGGTCAGGTCGTCTATGAACCGGTCGAAGGCTTCGACGGCACCGGTCACATCGTAGCGCTCAAGGTGTTCGGTAACATCGTCGCGCAGTCCGGTGAGTTGCGACAATATCCAGCGGTCGAGGGGGTTGGATAGACTTTCCCCTTTCCCCATTCCCCTTTTCCCTTTGGATGGCGTCCAGCCATCGACGCGGGCATAGGTAACAAAGAACGAATAGGCATTCCACCATGGGATGAGGACCTGCTTTAGGACCTCGACCACGTCGCTGTCGTTATGCCGCCGGGCGGTCCAGGGGTTGAGCGAGTAGAAGTTCCATCGCACTGCGTCGGCACCGAACCGGTCGCAGAGCGCGATCGGATCGATCACATTGCCGCGCGATTTGGACATTTTGCGGCCTTCCGGATCGGTGATGAACTCGGAGCAAATCACGTTCCGAAAGGACGACTCGCCGCCTTCGAGCGATCCGTCGCTCCGACTTCGAGCGGTCAGCATCACCGAGGTCGCGAGCATGGTGTAGAACCAGCCGCGGGTTTGGTCGATAGCCTCACAGATGAAGTCCGCGGGGAACTGCTGCGCGAGCATCTCGGCGGACCCGGATGCAGCCGGATAGCCCCACTGACCCCACGGCATGATGCCGGCGTTGAACCAGCAGTCGAGCACTTCTGGAACGCGGCGCATATCGCTGCCGCACGAAAGGCACTTTAATACGAGAGTATCAATATAAGGCTTATGAGCGTCAAAACCATCCGGCAAAGGATGACCAAGACGCGCCTCGAGTTCAGAGAAGGATCCCAGGCACTCGGTTCGTCCGCACGACGAGCACTCCCAGATCGGCAGCGGCGAGCCCCAATAGCGGTCGCGCGAGATGTTCCAATCGACATTGTTCTCCAGCCAGTTGCCGAACCGCCCCTTCTTGATGTGCTCGGGATACCAGTTGATGGTCTCGTTGGCGGCGAGCATATTGTCGCGCAGGGCGGACGTCTTCAGGAACCAGCCCGACCTGGCGAAATACATCAGCGGCGTGTCGCAGCGGTAGCAGTGCGGGTAGGAGTGGGTAATCTTCTCCTTGCCGAAGAGCAAACCGCGCGAGGCAAGGTCCTTAAGGATATCGACATCCAGGCCTTCCTCCCGGAACCAGCGGCCGGCGAAGGGGCCGGTGTTGGGCGTGCATTTGCCATCGGCATCGACGTTCTGGACCAGTGGCAATCCGAAATTGCGGATTAGGCGAAAGTCATCCTCGCCGTAAAGGGCGAGGTGGACAATTCCGGAACCGTCGTCGGCGGTGACATAATCGTCAGCGATGACCTTGTGAGCCTTTTCATCGGATTGCCAACTCCAAAGCGGTTTATAGCGCAAACCAGAAAGTCGATTTCCATTAATAGTTTCAAGATAGCCAGTTGCTTCCAAAAATCCCATCAACGCATCCAGACGATCCTCGGCAATGATGATCGTGTCTCCAGTGTTTCTCTCCAGCCGGACATAGTTTAGATTAGAGTTAACTGCCAACGCCACATTACTTAGCAGCGTCCAAGGAGTCGTCGTCCATGCCACAAAATGTGTTGGTCTATCGTCGCCATACAGAGATTTTGTCGATTCTGCGGTAAGTCGAAACTTCACATATAGCGAAATGTCCTGCACATCCTTATATCCTTGTGCAACCTCGTGCTGGGAGAGTGACGTGCCGCAGCGCGAGCAGTAGGGCATGATGCGGCGATCCTGATAGAGCAGCCCTTTGTCCCACGCCGTCTTGACCGCCCACCAGTCAGTCTCGATGTATTCGGGGCGGAGGGTGGCGTAGTCGTCGTAGGTGTCGAGGAACCTCCCGATGCGGCGGATCGCCTTGACCCACTCATCCTTGTAGCGATAGACCGTCGAACGGCAATAGTCGATGTAGGCCGCGACGCCGCCCGGCATCGTCTCGATGTCGCGCTTCGAGCCAAGACCCAGTTCCTTCTCGGCGGTCAATTCGATTGGGAGGCCGTGCGTATCCCAGCCGGCCTTGCGACGGACGCGGTAGCCTTGCATCGTCTTGAAGCGGGGCCAGAGGTCCTTCAGCGCCGACTGCATCATATGCCCGATGTGGGGGATGCCGTTGGTGCCGGGAGGTCCGTCGTAGGCAACGAAGTCGCCCTTGCCATCCCGAGGCCGTTCGGCGATTGAGCGCGCGAAGATGCGCCGCTCGTCCCACAGACTCTGAACTGCGCAGTCGAGGGCCGGAAAGTCCACCTTCGGCGAGACCGGCACAAGCCCGCCGCCGGGAGTTGATAGCCAGAAGATGTTGTTATCTGAAGTGGTTGACAATTCGTTAGTACGGTTCGATGTTATTTTTGCGAACGAGCCCTCTTCTTTCGCCTCGGCAGATGGGGAATGCTTGCCAGATCGATCTCGGGTCCGCCTCTCATCATCGCCTTTACTTTGTCATGAATACCATACTTGTTCAGCAATTGATCGACGCGCTGGCGGGAGAGGTTCATCTTCCGGGCTATATCGGCAAAGTTCTTCGACTCTCGAGCCGCCACTACGAGGTCTTCTACCCGTATGCTCGCCCGCACTTGAACCTTGATGACCGAGTAGCGGACGGCTAATGTAGCCTTTACCTGATCGTAGATTCCAGCCCTCTTCAGATGAAACACGGTTGAACTGGTCGATAATCCAATGCTGGTAGCCAATTGCGTGAGCGTGGCAAAATTCTCGGCCCGCTTCACCATATCCTCCGGCAGCCGTATAATGCGATTCTTCGCGAACTTCTCCTTCAATCTCTCCCCAATGCCAATTCTCTTCGCAATCGTTTCGACGCCGCTCTTCTCGATTCCCAACGTAGATGCCAAATCTCCGTAACTCTTGCACACTTTGGCTTTGTCAAGCCACTCCTTACGCACCTTGACAACATCGAGCGGCTCACCCAGGCGATTCCTACGGGTTATCGCCTTCACCTCCTCAAGGATGCCGTAGCGCTTCATCAGTTTCACACCGGTGGGATATGAAAAGGCTATGCGATTGGCCAGTTTAATATACCCATCCGACTCGTGAGCCAGTTCGAGGATGTCTTCACGGGTAAGCCCCATGGGGTTGAGAACATTCTCAAGCAATAGCCGCCGAATGCGCTCCTGCAAGCCTCTTCGACGACAGAACTTATGCAATTGTATCAACGAAACCCCGAGTTCGGCGCTGATCTCATTATAGGTCCGCTTCATGGCCGCGACCGAAAGGACGAGATCCTTGGTAAGCGCCACGGCAGGCAGCTTGCTGCTTGCCGGTGCGTCGGTCTCCACTTCATCGGACTGCCCCTCAAATTCCGGATAGGGACGAGGTTTTATGGTTAGACGAGGCATTGGGCGATTTACTCAGTTTGCCTGTTGATTTGAGCGACCAAAATACCGATGACCGCAGGCCAGATGATATAGAACAGGCCCTCAACGACGATCCAGGTTGGGATAGACCCGACCTCGTTCTTCCCAGCCTCGGCCAGAACGGCGTTGCTTCCCATAAAGAGGCCCATCATAAGGCCGAAAACGAGTCCCCGGACGACCGGCTTGCCTTCCAGCCGCACCCGGGGATAGAGCCAAGCAATGACGAGGCCCTGGATCAGCATCGAGAGCAAGCCGAGGGGGATGATCGGCTTCTCGCGGGTGAAGGCGCCGAGGTCTCTATAGATACTGCCGAAAAGTCCGAGGTGCCACGCCGCCGCACAAAAGAGGGTAACGACGACGTAGGCGAGAACGGTAGTGATGTATCTGCGGTTCATCGGGAAATCGAGATATTGGTTGAAAAGCACATCCTCGTCACTCTCGGCGGTGACGGTTCGATGACGTGATACACCAGTTGAGCGACCCGATGGACGATCTGTAAACTCTTCAGGTTGCGGTTGCCGCCATGCGGGAAGAGAAGGATTCTGTTAAATTCGCCATTACGAAAGACAATTGAAATTGCGCTTATCATATGGTAACAAATCTCGCCAGTCATCTTACCCCCTTTTGAGATTCGTGAACGCCCTTCATAAACTCTTCGATTTCCTTATTAGAAGGCGGGGGAGTTCCTATACGCTCTCTCCGATACTTCTGCCAGTCTTCATCGTTTTTTTGCGCGTCTCGCCATTTTTCGTACTCAGTTTTGGGGTGCGACTGATTAGTATTGCTCGAATTGCTTGAGGATGAATTGCACTGTGACATAAGCCAAATAAACAGGATCACAACCAGAATAAGTCCACCACAACCGAGACAGCCCCCCGCCAGTTGATCAGATGTCTTTCTAGTCTCTTTTTGTGACTGCTCCTGATCCTTAAATCGTGCCTTCTCTTCCTCAAAATTTCTTCGTATTAATTCAGGTGATAACTTCATCCTTTTACCTAATATAATGTAATTAAGTAACGGTCAACGATAATCCTACCAGATTTGGAATTTACCGTATTCCAGGTCTTACTCAGCCACCTATGTGGGTCGAAGAAAAAAACGAACCCCTCCTCCACTTCCATCGTCTCATTGCAAGTATCCAACTCTTCTTCCCGAATCACTTCACTCCCTTCTACTCTTCCACGTTGATCCCTGCCCTTCGTAAAATCCGCTTTTGAAGCCCAACGCCAATATCCCCTTGATGTGCATTGGGAATATAGACCCGGTGTAGTCCTTTTTCCATATAGGGATGCTTACCGCTTGGAGTCGGACCGGTGTAGCCGAGCGCACGAAATCGGCGGATCAACTCTCGCAGACTAATAGGATTCAACATCTTCTGCGACGCCTATTAGATTTAAGTCCACGCTGTCTAACACCGGAATCTCAGCGCCACGCTTGATACCCAACAGCACCCAACCTTCTACCACCTCAGCGAGTTGGTCGCGGCATTCCTCCCATGTTGGCGCGTTGGCCCAAACTCCAGGCAACTCAGGAACCTCAGCGTAGACTGAATCGTCATCATCCAACAATTCATATCTCGCTCGCCTAAGCGCCGCTTTGATGTAGTCGTTCAGCAAGTGAATTTCTCCTCTTTATTTGATAATCTAATGTTTCTCGCTTCCCAATGTCCTTTTTCCCTCTCTACCATCACGAATTTTCTTCCTGAATTAACTGCCTCCCCCACTCCCATCGTCCCTGCATAAGGATCCATGACTACATCTCCTTCATTCGACGATGCTTCGATGAACTTCTTCAGAATCTCAACCGGCTTGACCGTGCCGTGATTGAAGTAGTGATTCGGCACCTTACGGGCGTCGAATATATTAGATAGGCGTTTCCCGTTGAGCGGCCTCCCCCTGTCCCCCTTCACCCCAAATATCACCAACTCGTGCTGCGGGGCGTAGTTGCCCTTCAAATCCCCCGACCCGTGGTTGTTCTTCACCCAGACCAGCATGTTCTTGTAGGTTAAATAATGCTGCGGCTCCTTCGTTCCATTTTCCATCTTCCATCTTCCCCTCTGCGCGTTCATCTCCATCACAATTCCCGGGAACGTCAGGTGATCGCACCAGCAGTAGAAGTGCGCGCCGGGCTTCAACACCCGCGACGACTGCTCGATGAAGAACGGCAGGTCGAAGTCCGCGACGTTGATCTTCTTCACCTTCTCGTGCGCCACCGGGCGGTTCGACTGGTAGTCCTTGTAGGGCGGATCGGTGATGATCAGGTCGATGCAGTTGTCCGGCAGCGCCTCATAGACCAGCCGGTTATCGCAGTTGAAGACCCACCCGCCGGGCAGTATCTCGTGAGGCGCGTCGATGCGCGCGAGCGCCGCTTCAAGGTCGGGAAGAATGCTCAAGAAAGTGTCTCCAGAAATGCCTCTACAGATAGTCCGGATTTCTTGATCAAGGCTCTCAAAGTCCCACGAGCAACCGTATTGTGATTTGGAATAGACAAGGTAACTGAACTACCTTCACGGGTCATAATGATGTGGCTGCCACGCTGACGAGCGACACGCCAACCAAGTCTTTGGAAACAACGCACGACCTCATTCGGCCTTAGGACGGGCACTTCAGGCATCAAACAGACACTTCAACATGTCTGACCGATACATCAAGTTGCAGGCCCATCTCTCTTCTTACCTCAAGGCATTCACGGATAGCATCGCGAATGTTCTCAATGGCCTCGCTCTCCGTCGCTCCCTGGCTAACACAACCCGGGATGGCGGGACATTCCACAATGAAGACACCATCTTCATCCTGATAAATATCTATGGCGTATTTCAATAGTTATTCCTTGCAATCGGCTGAAACTATATCCTGGAAACCAATCTCCTAAACAACTCCCCAATCTTCTCCGCCCCTTCTTCTGCCCGCTTGAGCAATACCGGTACTTCCAGCGGCGTAAGGCACTCCGGGAAGCACTCGTCCGATACCAGCGAAAGAGCCAGCACCTCTATTCCTCCATGCACTGCCGCGATCACCTCCGGCACGCTCGACATCCCGACCAGGTCGGCGCCAAGCGTCCTCAGCATCCGGTATTCGGCGCGGGTCTCGAACATAGGTCCGGTCACCGCCGCATAGACGCAGCGCGGCAGCCGCAATCCCATCTCCATCCCGATCTGCTCGGTAAGACTGATAAGGCTTATCGAATAAGGCTCGATCATATCCGGATAGCGCGGCCCGATTCGTTCATCATTCGGACCTATCAGAGGATTATCCCCCATCAGGTTGATATGATCTACGATCAACCCGATGTCGCCCGCCCGTAGATTCGGGTTCAGACCTCCGGCGATATTGGAAAGGAACAGCCTCCCGGCGCCGAGCATCCTCATCGTCTGCACTGGAAAGGCAATCTGCGCCATCGACCACCCTTCGTAGCGGTGCAATCGCCCGTCCATCGCCACGACCCGCCGGCCGGCAATATGGCCCCACAGCAACCGACCCTTGTGGAACGATAGCGTCGTGTTGGCGAAGCCGGGTATGTCGGCATAAGCCGCTTCAGCCTCGACTTCCATCCGAGCCGCCATCGCCCCCAGTCCCGAGCCGAAGATCAGCGCCGCATCCGGCACGCCGTCAAAGCCACTCGAGCGCAAGTAGTCCACCGCGCGCTCGAGGCGGGTGTAAAGATCGCCGATTGCAGTGTCGCTCATAGCAGCCAGTCGGTCATCAAACTTACGATTTGATCGTCCGGTGCAGGATCTGCGACTCGGCACGCTCGAGCGGGGAGGCCTTGATCGGTGTTGATACAGGGCTTTCCCCGTTGGCCTGATCGATCTTCTCATCCTCCTCCATCATCAGATCGATCAAGTCGAGTTCCGACCTGAGAAGCGCTCTTAGTTTCCGGGTAAGCCCATCCCGGCGCTGGACGAGGCCATCGACTTCTCGACGAATCTCCTCACTCCTACGACGCGCGTCGGCAATAATCTTCTCAGCCATCACCTCAGCCTCGCGCTGCGCCAGTTCGGCTTCGCGGCGGGCGCCCTCGCGGGCATCGCGGAGCGTTTCCTGAGCGTTGACCATCGCCTCGCGCATATTCTGCTCCATCCGCTGGTAGGACGAGAGTTCCGCGCGCAGCCGCTCAACCTCGCTCGACTGAAGACGCACCTGGTCAAGCAGTTTCTCAAATTCCCCGGCTACGCTCTCGAGGAAGGCATTCACCTCTTCCTGATCGTAGCCGCGCATCGCACGACCAAACTCGTGCTTCTTGATTTCTACCGGACTTAACACAATGCTCCTGAACTACACCGAGACCTCTTTAAGCCTGCGCGGACCGAAAAGCGCGGTTCCTATCCGCACCATTGTCGCACCGCAGGCTACAGCCAATACGAAGTCGTTCGACATGCCCATCGAAAGTTCGAGTTGCGGGTCGATACCGTCGCGCAAAATGAGCATCTCGTCATAGGCTCGCCGGATTCGGTCGTTGTCGTCGGTCAGCGGGCCAATAGTCATTAACCCACCTAATGTCAGATTGCCCGCTTTTTTGATTGACTCTATAAGTCGAGGCAGCCCATTTGGCGCGATTCCACCCTTGGTCTCTTCGCTGCTGATGTTGACCTCGGCAAAGACCAATAGCCTTCTTTCAATATCTCCCGCCAGCCGGTCCAACCTACTGACAAGCTCTACCGAATCGACCGATTGAATGACATCGAAACACTTCACCGCGCGCGCTGCCTTATTTGACTGCAGCCTGCCGATGAAATGCCATCTAATCACAGGAACCGAACTCAACACACCACTGCAATGCTCGATCGCGTGGCGGTGCGACTCGTGCTCCTGGATGCGGTTTTCGCCAAGATCGTAGAGCCCGGCACGGACAGCCTCGACGATCTGACCTACCGCGACGCCCTTGACTGCTCCAACAATACGAACGGATCCAGCCGCCCTACCCGACCTGACTTCCGCCTCAGCGATCCGTTGCCTGATTTCCCTAAAACGTGCGGAAACAGTCTCTTGTAACACCCTTTGCACCATTAACCTAAAGTAAAGTAATATAACCGCTTCACTCGCTCAAAGCAATTGCTTCCGTCGTCTTCGCATAACACTGGCAAGATTTGCCCCTTGCAACAGCGAATGCGCGAGATTATCTTGCAACCCAACATTAATCCAACCGGCAATAGATATGCTGCAAGCCCCGCAGGAAGCCCATAACAGACTGGAAGCCGCCTACATCTATCTGCTCAGCGGCTTCATAGCCAGTCTGGTCATTTCACAAGTGCTCGCGGCGAAGATTGTCTTGATGCGCCTGCCCCTGGCCGGAGACTTGATTTTCCCGGCCGGGGTTGTCGCCTACGCCGCGACCTTTCTATTCACCGACCTTATCGAGGAAGTCTGGGGTGTTGCTAAGGCTCAGAGAGCGGTTCTGGCTGGATTCATCGGGACGGTAACAGCGCTGATATTGATCCAACTGGCGATGCTCCTCCCCACGGCACCCTTCTGGGATAATGCCGAAGGATGGGCGAAAACGGTCGGCGCAACGACCCGTATCACCCTCGCGAGTTTGGTCGCCTATCTAATCAGTCAGACACACGACGTCTGGCTCTTTCAACTCCTCAAGCGGAAGACCGACGGACGCCATCTATGGCTGCGCAACAACGTTTCGACCATGGCTTCACAATTTATCGACACCACACTATTCGTCACCGTCGCTTTCCTCGGAACGGCTCCCATCCTCTCAATGATCGTCGGCTTGACGGTGGTCAAGTGGATCCTTGCTATATTCGACACCCCCTTCGTCTATCTGGGAGTAAGGTACCTGCGACGTATAGAGTTGCTATAGGCTAACCTATATCTGCATATGCTTAAGACGCAGACTGTTAAGAACCACTGAGACACTGCTGAAAGCCATCGCAGCCGCTGCAATCATCGGCGAGAGGAGCATCCCGGTGAGCGGATAGAGCGCACCCGCGGCGACAGGTATGGCGAGGATATTGTAGCCAAACGCCCAACCAAGATTCTGCCTGATGACCCGGACCGTGCGACAAGCAATCTTCAATGCCCGCGCTACTCCGGCAAGATCGTTCCCAAACAGCGTGACGTCCGCCGCCTCAACCGCGATATCGCTGCCCGAACCGATCGCAACGCCGACGTCCGCCGCCGCAAGCGCTGGAGCATCGTTGATACCGTCTCCCACCATTGCCACCAGCGATCTTTGACCCGCCCTTTCGGAGCCTCCCTTCAATCCATCAGCCTTGAGACGACGGATGATCTCCACTTTGCCCTCCGGGCGCAAACCGGAATAGACCTCCCCAACCCCTGTCTCGGCCGCAATCAACTCAGCAACTCTTTCATTGTCACCACTAGCCATGATCGACCGGACGCCTTCGCCGGAAAGCCCGGTTATGGTGGATCTTGCCGATGTGCGAACCGGATCGGCGACCATGATCCACCCCAGGAAGACTTTCGACGCAACCCCGGCAACCGATGCCTCATGCTCCCGCGATCTCTGTGCTGCCTCCTGATCTTGTGGACTAATGAAAATACCTTCTTCGTCCAGAAACTCAGGCGAACCAATCCGATAGACAGTCTCATCGATGGTGGCTCGAACCCCTCGACCAGCCACGGTTTCATATCCGTAGCCATTCAGCAGTCTTAAGTCTTTCGCGCGCGCTTCTCTTAGTATGGCACCGGCAAGCGGATGGTGAGTATGGACTTCGATCGAAGAGGCGATCTGCAATAGGTCGTCGCTAGATACGCCTTCGGCGGTATGGACTCCCACCACGCGAGGACGACCTTCGGTCAACGTTCCAGTTTTGTCGAATACAACGGTTCCGATCCGGGCGGCACGTTCAAGAGCCTCGCCGCCCTTAAACACTACACCTTTCCGGGCCGCCGCGCCGGTTCCCACCAGGATCGCAGTCGGAGTAGCCAGGCCCATAGCACAAGGACAGGCAATAATCAAGACCGATACAAATGCCGTCAGCGCGAGTGTCGGATCCGGCTTCGTCGGTAATACGATCCATAAAAACAGCGTGATCAGTGCAATCGCCAACACTGCCGGAACGAAAACACCTGCTACCCGGTCGGCAAGATCCTGTATCGGTGCCTTGCCGCCCTGGGCTTCCTCTACCAGGTGTGCAATGCGGGCAACTGCGGTATCACTTCCGACACCGGTCGCTTCAACCTTTAGCGAGCCTTCGAGTGCCAGTGTCCCGCCATAGACTAAATCTCCTTCAGCCTTCCCAACCGGCTTTGCTTCACCGGTCAACATCGACTCATCAATCGACGCTGACCCGCCTTGAACCCGTCCATCTACCGGAATTCGCTCGCCCGACCGCACCAGCACCAGGTCTCCGCCTTTCAATTCGGACGTTGGCACTTCAACGGCCTGACCATCCCGTTCAACCAAACCCACTACTGGAGTCATATTCAACAGCCCGCTGATGGCTTCGCCGGCGCGACTGCGCGCGCGCGCTTCGAGGGTCCTGCCGACCAGGACCAGCGCCACAATCATGGCCGCGGTTTCGTAATAGACCGGTGGATGTGAATGGCCGGTATGAGGCGCCCAATGCGGGAAGAGCGTCATCGCTGCGCTATAGAAAAACGCCGCTCCAGTGCCGAGCGCGATGAGAGTGTTCATGTCCGCCCGGCCATGGCGCAGAAGCAGTATTGCCCCCGTGAAGAACTCCCGCCCCGGCCCCGCCAGAATTAGCAATGTCAGCCCACCTTGAACAATGAGCCAACCCATTCCTGTCACTCCCGGCAGCATCGCCAACGCCATCACCGTCGATGCGCCAATGAGCGCCAGTGCCATTCGCCGCCACCGGACTTCTGCTTCAGCACGCTGCCGCGCTACCGGACCGGCCTCGTCGCCCGTTTCGATAGGCCGCGCTTCATAGCCGGTCTCATTGACAAAGTTTGCCAGTGTTGTGGCATCCGCTGCGCCTTCGAGGAGCAATACATCAGCGCGCTGCATCGCAAGGTTTACCGAAGCGCTCACGACTCCCGGCACCCGCATAAGTGCCGCTTCGACCGACCGCACACAGGAAGCGCACGACATCCTGCCTATCGCAAGTTGGTATGTCGTCGTTGCAACGCCATAACCGGCATCGCGAACCGACGAAATTAACGCTGGCAATCCGGGCTCCTGGTCGGCCAAATCGACGCTGGCGATCTCAAGAGCCAGGTTGACGCGCGCATCGGTTACGCCGTCAACTCGCTTGAGTGCAGATTCGACGGCGCCGGCACAGGAGGCACAGTGCATCCCGGTGATCTTTAGGGTGAGACCCATCGACAAGTGCTACGAGTCAGTCTTGGCAGTGAGGAAAAAATTGCCCGTCGAACCTCGAAGCGCTAAAGTTTCGAGGTCCGACGGGCGATAGTAATGGTAGAGGCAAAGGACGGCGGGCACAAGTAAGACCTTAAGTCTTGCCTGGTCGCAGCGATGGCACACTTTGTGCCTGACTGCTACAAGCAGAAGGCTTCCTATAAATACCGAAAGGTCTGTTCGATGATTCGTAAGTGTCGTTGCGGTTCGCCGCGTTTCCGGCCGTTGGGGGTTCAGAACTCCTGGCCGGGCCGGGGCGGGACGGCATCCCCTCCGGTGCTCTATCTGGCCACCTGCCGGGATTGCGGCACGACTGTAACGCTCGGGCCGTTGCAATATGCTTTGCTGCGCAATTCGGAAATGGAAGCCGCGCTCGACTTCTCCTTCTTCACCGGTGATCAGGTTCTTGCCGCCTGATCACCCTCCCGTCACTGGCTCGATCAAGCCTTGAATGGCTGGCGCAGGACGCTCTTCATGATCTTGCCCGGCCGAAAGTGCGTTTTGCGGCGCGCTGGAACATAAATCACCTGCTGCGGCTTCTTCGGATTGCGCGCTTTGGGTTTGGCCGCCGTCGCCTTTACTTCAAAGACCCCGAAATTTCGGATCTCGATCCGGCTCTCCCCACCACCATCGATCATCATCTCCCTCAAACCGGCAAAGACGGCGTTGACCATCTCGGCGGTGGACTTTAATTCCATACCGGTCTTTTCCGCGACCCGTTGAATCAAGTCCTTCTTAATGTAAGTCGTCAAGTTTTGCTCCCAGGTTTGGATTATATTATGAACGGGTTCGACGCCGGATAATCGCTTGACGGTCGAATCCGGCATCCCTATCTATCGAACTTGCGAACAAGTAATTTAGGAGCCGCCATACAGGCGCGCAAGCCGTTTTCCATGCCTAAAGCGGAGTAACATAATAATTTCCAAGAACGACGGAAGCAGCCGGTGATCATCCTCTACGACGATACCGCTCCAGCCAGATTTGGCCCGATCGCGGAACTTCGTTCACCAAGCGAAGTTCGCGCTGGCGCGTTGCGGCTTGAGGAGAAACACTCCCGACTCTCAGCCTCATACGGTAGGCTTGCCGACCGGTTCAACATCCTTGAGCCTTTGCAGATATGGGAAGGCATTCAGCATCAAGATGATGAGCCGATACTCCTACTCGACAGCCGGGCGGTAATCTATGATCTTGCCTCGCTAGAAGGTCGGCGCAACGCCTTGTTTCGCATGGAGGCCGATAGCCGATTACTGGGAATGCACATCCCTGCAGGCTCGGTTGAGATGCTCCGCCGCTCCCTGGCTTCCCAAAAACTACACGACATCGCTGCTGTGCTGCCCGTTCACGAGGTTGCAGGCTTTCGTTATGATTATCCGTGGGAGATCGTCGAACGCATAGGCTTGGAGATAAGATTCGACTTTTTAGCCGAAGCTGGATCCGCTTCCTTCGAACTCTGGCAGCCGCCTGCCGATGTCATAGTGCGTGGTCTTGATAATGTCCAAACTGCGGGTAATGTTACCATCGGTCCCGGCGCTATTGTAAATGCCGAATCCGGGGCCGTTCGCATCGAACCGGGGGTCAGTTTAGGTGCCGGCGCCATCATCGACGCCTCACAGGGCCCGGTCTGGCTCGACCGGGAGGTCCGGATTGAGAGCGGAGCAATCCTCTCCGGACCGCTCTACATTGGCCCTCGCAGCATCATCCGGCCGGGGGCAAGGCTGAACGGCGATATTGCTCTCGGCCCCCCG
>VGIQ01000059.1 GCA_016867835.1 Calditrichota bacterium
AACCCTGTGCGTCTGTCCCGTGCCGGTGGCGTCCGACCCACCGGCTATTTTGAGGCTTCCCCAATGCTAAATCCCCATTCGATCCGCGCCGATTTCCCGATCTTCGCCGCGCGCGAAAGGTCGGGCGAACCCTTTATCTACCTCGACAACGCCGCCACCACCCAGAAACCGCAGGCTGTCATCGACGCGCTCTGCGACTACTACGGAACCACCAACGCCAACGTCCATCGCAGCCCGCACCGGATCGGGATGGAAGCGACCGAGAGGTTTGAGGGTGCCCGGGTGACGGTGTCGCGCTTTCTGAATGCCACCGAGCCGGCTGAACTTATCTTCACCCGCGGCACAACCGAGGCGATCAACCTCGCTGCCGGACTGCTTGCCGGTCAAGTTATTGGCGAAGGCGACGTCATCCTTTGCACCCCCTCCGAGCATCACTCGAACCTCATCCCGTGGCAGATGGCAGCGCAGCGTATCGGCGCGCGGCTGGAGTTTGTTACGTTGCAGAAAGAAGGCCGGTTCGACCTCGACGAGATTGCCGCACAGTGGCATCCTCAAACGAAGGTCTTTGCTTTCCAGCATGCTTCGAACGTCCTCGGGACGATTCACCCTGTCGCCGACCTCTGCCGGATGGCTCGCGAACGTGGAGCCGTAACGGTCGTCGATGGAGCCCAGGCTGCACCGCATCTAAAGGTTGACGTCCAGGAATTGGGCTGCGACTTTTACGCGATGTCGGCGCATAAGATTTGCGGGCCGACAGGGATCGGAGCGCTTTATGGCCGGCGCGAGTGGCTCGACCGTCTCAATCCGATTTGGGGTGGCGGCGAGATGATCCTCAAGGTGTCGCTCACCTCGGCTACTTATAACGAGATACCATTCAAGTTTGAGCCCGGCACTCCCAACATCGCCGGTGCGGTTGGTTTCGGAGCCGCGATTGAGTACATGGAAGGCATTGGGATGGGAAACGTCGCTGCCTATCTCGATGATCTTGCAGCCTATGCTTATGATCTTATTAAAGATATCGACGGCGTGACGGTTTTTGGACCGCGCGAGGGACGGACCGGAGCGATCTCGTTTTGGGTAGAGGGAGTCCATCCCCACGATATTGCGTCGTTTCTCGACGCTGACGGCATCTCGGTCCGTGCCGGTCATCACTGCGCGCAGCCTTTGATGCAGTGGCTCGATCTCCCTGCGACGGCGCGCGCCAGTTTCTACATTTACAACACCCGTGATGAAGCCGATGAGCTTGCCCGGTCGATCGTCAAGACGCGAAAGGTGATGGGAATTGTCGCTTGAAGACCTCTTCGGGGAGATCCTCCTCGACCACGCAAAGCATCCGCGGCATTATGGCAGGATCGAAGACGCCGAGATTTCGGTCGAAGGCGCAAATCCACTCTGCGGTGATGAAATCGAACTCTTTGCCAAGACTCGCGACGGCGTCATCGAAGCGATAGGCTTCACGGGCCGGGCCTGCTCGATCTGCACGGCCTCGACGTCCATATTCTGCGAGAGCGCTCGAGGCGGCCGGTTTACCGACCTTGACGGAATGAAGGAGCGGTTTTACAAGATGTTGCACGGGGACACTGTGACCGGCGAAGAGGAGCATCAGTTGGGCGATGCTTTAGCCCTTAAGGGGGTCGCCAAACTACCGGCGAGAGTCAAGTGCGCGACGCTGGTCTATGAAACCTGGTCGGTAATGAAACGAAGGCTGCTGGGGGAAAGTGCTGCACCGGTGAGGGCATCGAGCGAGAAAATAAGCCGGGTCTGACTCATTTAGTTAGACATAATCACGCCCGAAAATCAGTTTGGTGATCGGTTCGCCAGTAGGTCAATCCAAGAACTCGATCTTGATGCCATAATCTGCAATGCGTGACAACAGGGATGAAGCCGGCAGATCCCGCTCCTGCCGCAGGAGACCTCGCGCGGTAGTCGTCCCGTCAACAAGACTTCTCAGCACCTCTGCCGCAGGAAAGCCGGTCGTCCTCATCATCGAGGTGAGCCCTGTCTTAGGATCGGTATAATCAACCAGCCGCGCTTCGCGCCTGACTGGATTGCCGTCCTGCAGTCCTGTAACCCAAATCTTCACCGCCGTCATGTCGGCGTCGCACCAGCCGATCTTTGCCTCAAGCAACCTTCCCATTAGTTCCCGCGGTGCAACGGATGCCTTACCTACGGTCAGCGGATCGGGAGCAAACAGCCCCAAGTCCTTCAAGAGTTTGATCTTACGCAAGTGACCCGGATAGCGAAGGGTCTTGTAGTCGAGCGCCTTGACTCGTCCGGCGAAGGTCTCGACCATCGTCGAACTTCCGCCTGAAGTGTGGAACGCTTCAAGAGTTCCGACCGGCGGCCCGAACCAAACTCGTTCCCATCCGGTAAGCGATTCGACCGATCTCGCCTCACCCTCTTCAATTACCTGTGCCGGTTCGTAGTATTCGTTTGCCAGACCCTCGGGCGAAAAGAGCAACTGATACTGCAGCGGTCCCTTAGGGTCCTGTGCAAGTCCGCCGACCCGGATATGAATCTCGTCGATCGCGTCAAATTCTGCGACGAGCCTTCCCACAATGATGTTGACCAAACCCGGTGCCAGGCCGCAATCGGGCACGACTCCGACACCGGCGGATCGGGCCGCATCGTCAAGGCGCATCTGGCGCTTGACAACGTCTGGGTTACCCCCCAGATCGACCCAATGAGCACCCTGCTCGATGGCAGCAACTGCTCCTTGCTCATGATACCGGTACGAAGCCGCACCGACGGCACCTGCCGCTCCGTTCATAAACCGCGCGAGAAGCGTGGCATCTCCGGCATCGCCCTCGACGAGAGTCAGGTGTGGGTAGTTTAGGAAGGACTGGAGTCTCTTCAGCGCTGCTGGATCGCGGTCGAGCAAGATAAGCGGGACTCCCGGCAACGCATCGATTAGATACCTTCCTATGGCGCGAGCCATCCCCCCCGCGCCGACAATCAGGATCGGTTTCAATTCACTTTCGCCACTTTAAAACCACTCCACCCAACGGCGGGAGCGTTAAGAGCAACGAGTCGGGCCGCCCGTGGAAAGGCTCACCAGTTGTATAGACCGCGCCGAGATTGCCCTGTCCCGAGCCGTAGTAGTAACTGCTGTCGCTGTTAAGGAGTTCGCTCCACTGCCCGCTATAAGGCACACCAACCCGATAGTCGTGCCTTAAGATCGGTGTCCAATTGAGAACGACGATTATACATTCGCGCCACTCGTGCGCCCAGCGAATGAACGAAATGGACGAACTATCCGCGTCGTTGCAGTCGATCCACTCGAATCCTGCCGGATCGGCGTCCCATTCGTATAGCGCCGGTTCGGCCCGGTAGATGCGATTCAGGTCGGCGACCAACTTCCAGATGCCATCGTGCGACGGGTACTGGAGCAGGTGCCAGTCGAGACTCGTCTCATGGTTCCACTCGCTCCAGGGAGCGATCTCACTCCCCATGAAGAGCAGTTTCTTACCGGGTTGGGTGTAAAGCGCAGTCAGGAGCAGCCTCAGGTTGGCAAACTTCTGCCAGAGGTCGCCCGGCATTTTGGCAAGCAGTGAGCCTTTCCCGTGCACCACTTCGTCGTGCGAGAGCGGCAGGATGAAGTTCTCATGGAAGGCATAGAGCATCCGGAAGGTCAAGGCGTTGTGATGGAATCGGCGGTGGATCGGGTCTCTTGTCGCGTAGTCGAGGATGTCGTGCATCCAGCCCATATCCCACTTGTAGCCAAAGCCGAGCCCGCCGACGTAGTTGGGGCGCGACACCATCGGCCAGGAGGTCGATTCTTCGGCGATCGTCTGAACGTCGGGGTATTCGGCGTAGATTTCGGCATTTAGACGTCTCAGGAAGTCGATCGCCTCAAGGTTCTCCCGACCCCCAAACGGGTTTGGCTCCCATTCACCGCTTTTGCGAGAGTAATCGAGATAAAGCATCGAGGCGACTGCATCGACCCGAAGGCCGTCGATATGAAACCGGTCGATCCAGTGCAGGGCGCTCGATATCAGGAAGCCGCGCACCTCGTTGCGGCCATAGTTAAAGATCGCGCTGTCCCAGTCCGGGTGAATGCCCTTGCGAGCGTCCGCATGCTCATAGAGGTGTGTTCCGTCAAACCTGTAGAGGCCATGTCCGTCCGCCGGAAAGTGCGACGGCACCCAGTCGAGGATCACCCCAATTCCTGCCTGATGAAGTCGGTCGATCAAGTGCATCAAATCTTCGGGGGTCCCGTAGCGGCTGGATGGAGCGTAGTAGCCGGTAGTCTGGTAGCCCCACGAGCCGTAAAACGGGTGCTCCGAGAGCGGCAGAAACTCAACGTGGGTGAAGCCAAGCGCTACTAAATACTCGGGCAGCCAACTGGCAGCTTCAAGAAAAGTAAGGGATCTATTGGATTCTTCAGGCACCCGTCTCCACGAACCGAAGTGAAGTTCGTAAATCGCTACTGGAGCGGCAAGTTGCGCCCGCCTGCCGCGCTCTTTCATCCACCCGGAATCTTTCCAGGTATAGTTCGACTCCCAAACTACCGATCCTGTCTTAGGAGGCGTTTCGTGATGTATGGCGCAGGGATCGGCCTTCTCAATCTGTTCGCCGGTGTGTCGGGAGCGGATGCCATACTTGTAAATCATACCCTGAACAATGCCCGGTATGAATCCTTCCCAGATGCCGGACTGTCCGTGAGGGAAGAGGGGGTGGCTGTCCCGGCTCCAGTAGTTGAAATCACCCATCACCGCGACGGCGTCGGCGTCGGGAGCCCAGACGGCAAACCGGCAGCCCGGGAGACCATCGACCGAGGTCAGGTGCGAACCTAACTTCTCACCGAGACGGTAGTGCGTTCCCTCATTAAACAGGTAGAGGTCATGGTCGGTCAGAGAGAAACGGGGATGGCTCTTTCCAATTTCGGGTCTCGACGATGCAGGAGTTGCCGGCGATTTTGTCCTGGCTTGTCTGGTCGTCCGAACTCCGGTCGAGCCGACCGCTGCCGCTTGGTCTGAATTCATATGACTTTCCTTGAGGGAGCGTGACTTGACAATCCGGTTTAGTAGTGAAGAGATATCCTCTGAAGCAATGATATCGTCCAGGCTCGATCTGCAGAGCCTGGACCAATTTCGGGGATCGACGGTCCCGGGCCGGTTTTGCAACTCGGTTTCACCGAGTAGGTCTTCGAGGTTCATGAGTACCAGTCCGGCATCCGACTTCGCGAGGAAATCCAGATGGTCTTCAAGATCAACAATATCTTTGCCCTGCCCCGAAGATGTCGCTTCGTCTCCATTGAGTATTGCCTTGGCAACTTCACGCTTGCCGGCGGCGAACGGCGGCATATCATGGGTGTTGAGTGAAGCAACCGCTTCCGCCGGTACCGGCCGGTATCCTGATGACGACAGTGGATCGGCCTCAAAAGGCATCACATAGAGCCTCCGTATGCCGTGCCGGTCCATATCGTGCCGCACCTCATCGGGGACGGTTCCAAGGTCTTCACCGACAATCTCAGCGCCGCACAGACTTGCTTCAAGGAGATGGACTGCCAGTAGATCATTAGCCGGGTAAGTGAGATAGACACCTTGCGATGCCGGCATTCCATCGGGAATAGTAAAGAGCCTGTGAAGCCCCATCACGTGATCGATCCGTAGCATTTTGCCAACAGCGAAATGATGGGCGAGATAGCGTCGCAGATAGCGGTAGTTATCGGCGCGCATGGCGTATGGCGATGGGGGAGGAAACGCCCAATCCTGGCCGGACGCTGCCAGCGGATCGGGCGGGGCGCCAACCGAAAGTCCTTGCAGGAATAGCGATGGATAACGCCAGGTGTCGAAGCCGTCGGGATGGACGCCGACCGGAAGGTCGAGCATCAGCGTAATGCCGCGTCGCCCGGCTTGATCCGAAACCTCGCGCATTTGCCCGTCCATTCGGAATTGAGCGTACAGGTGATGGCGGACGAGTGGATCAAGCAAGTCGGCTGTTGTGCCACCTGCACTACTCCTTGAGGTCTGTTCCTTCGTTCTCTCTGCGCGAAACCGGGCATAGGCGGGAGCGTCGGGATAACGTGAGAGGAAGTCTGCCCAATCCTTACTCAGTTCTCCACCGGAGGAAAAGAACCGGTCGGCCAGCATCTGGACGACCGGCCGCTTTAGTTCGAGGATTCGGTCGTAGTCGAGATACTGTCCGTTGTTTGTGGCAACTGGAGAGGACGCAAATGCAATCGCCTCAGAGGACTTGCCGGCAGTGCTCCACTCGGGCGTCCGGCGGGGATCGAGATACAGTTCATTCCAAAACAACCGGCTTAATGGCCGGTAAGGACTTGGATCGTAGGGAAGACGGTCGTCGAGTGTCAGCAGCGGTAACGTTGCCAGAACTGTCAGCCCCGACCGGTCACACAGGTCTATAAGTGGGACGAGAGCGCTTAGATCGGCAATGGCGTGAGATTCAGCGGAGTGTAAGGCGTAGAGCGGCGCGAATAGACCGGTGCGGCGACCTCCGAAGTTCCGGGTGTGTCGTTCCGGTGCGACGATTAGGAGGAATTCGGACTCGCCCTTACCCCACTTGATGCGGGCTTTGTAGTAACCGGGCGAAAGCGTCATTGGTTCCGGTAGATGCAGATCCCACCCGTCGGGTGAGTCGGGAATCGCCGTTGGCTTTAGCGGCACCGCCGGGGCAACTGCGTCGCCGGATTCTGTGGTCAGTGTCAACTGAGGCATTGACCTGGCCGGCGCCTTTGCCCGGTGCATCGTCAATCGTGATAGTGAACCATTCCAGACGACCTTTGATGCCGGTTCGACAAAATCAGGAGTGATCTTGAGTAGCGCTTCGCTTTCATCGGGCTTTTCGATTTCGACCCCGAGAGCCTGCAGAACTTTGATCAGTGCATCTGGCGCTGCGTGATGGAGAGCCCCGCCCAGGTCATGGTATGAGGTCAGGATGCCATAACGCTCCGCCATCCGGTAAAGGGGTGAAGCAGGATCCAACCGATCTTTACCCGTCCTGCTCATTCGACCGCATCGATCAACCCCAAGAGCCCGGCAAGAGGAATATCGACCCAGTCCGACCGGGTCGAGAGTTCGTAGCCGATCTCATAGATCGCGCGCTCCATAAGCAGAACGTCGAGGAGCAATTCGAGTTCCACATCATCGGGGGGAAGAAAGCCGCCCGGCGTGGCGGCTTTAAGGTATTCGCCGAGGAATGCGGAGCTCACCGATGCTTCCCAGAACCGGCCCCATTCTCTCGCGAGGCGGTGTCCTTCTTCGCCGGTCCGAATAATACCCGCCATGGTCCGTCGTCGGGCAATCTCCCAAGCATAGTGGAACGACCGCAGCATACCGGCGACGTCCTTGAGCGGCGATCTCTTAATCCGCCGTTCGCCGATCGAGCGCATCGGCTCGCCTTCGAAGTCGATTACAATGAAGTCGTTCCCCCGGCAAAGCAACTGACCCAGATGATAGTCGCCATGTATCCGAATGCGAGACGCCCGTATGCGCAGATGGCGCAGTGCCTTGAAGCGGTCGGCGATCAGCGGTTCGTAGTCGAGTGTCCGTTCAGCCAACTTGCGCGAATAAGGGGGGAGATCGTCGAGTCGGCTGCGCAAGGTCAGGAAGACCTGGTTGGTGAGCGCCAGCATCCCATGCGCCAGCGACCGCTGGTAGAGTTCTCCAAACGACTCGGGCACAAAGGAAGGGGTTCCGGACTCTGAAGCAAGTGCCAGGTGAAGTTCCGCTGTCCGAAGGCCGATCATCCGCGCCGATTCGAGGTAGGGTCCAACCAATTCGATTGCTTCGGCACCGGGTCCGTTTCGAGCCACCTTTAAGCGATCGGTGGTCGATAAGTTTGGACAACTGCGGCCCTCGGCCAGAACTTGCTCGTAAAACAGCGCAACACGGTCAATGGTGAAATGTGCGGCATCGCCCTGATTGGGAATGTATTCAAGAAGCACCCCAAGTGTTGCCGGGGCTTCACCTACTGCAGCGTATTCGATCCGTCCGAAGAGCCGCGGGGTGTTGGCATAGAGCCGCCGGGTGGTCAGAAAGGTGCCGATCTCGAGTTCCGGGTTGGCACCGTTCTCGACCCGACGAAAGAGTTTTAACACCGCCGTCTCGCCATAAGCCAAGGACGAGTTGGACTGTTCGCTCTTCATTAGGCGTCCAGTCGGCAGGGTGTCGTCGATGGAGAGCAGGGCTCGAATGCGCCGCTCCGGGGTGCACTCGATTCGACCGATACCGCCGTCGAAGTTGCGATGTTGCCGAATCGACTCGAGCATCACGGCTGCGAAATCTGAATCTACTACGGCATCGAAGAGCAGACCCGACGATTCGTCCATGCGCCTATCCGAGTGGATGCGACAAATGACCCGTTCCGGATCGGGAGTTGCCGCCGACGAAAAACCTATCGGGACTTGATAAAGTTCCGGCTCGCCTTCGGTATATTCGACTCTAATGAGGAGGAACTGCCACTGGGCGCCGGCTTCGAGGGGCACGGCATCAGCCAGCCGCACACGTTGAATCACCTTGCTCTTACCGGCGAACCAGCGTTGCTGTCCCAGCCAGCCGGCCAGAATGACCTCGAGCGCCTCACGCGACCGCCCGATCAGGACTTTGCTCCAGTGACCTTCGACAGCTATCCCGGGCAACTCGTGAATCTCCGGTACGGGTGGCGTTTCGACCCGGATGCGGGGGCGCTGCAAGTCAAACCAGTAAAACGAATGGGGCCCCATGGTGATGAAATAAGGCGCCTCTTCGATAACCGGAAATCGCGTTTGACCGAAGAGTTCGACCGGCGCGGCGCCGCGATACTCTGAGAGGTCGAGTTTTGCCGGTTGGACATATCTCGATAGGTTTGCCATCACCAGCATCGCTTCGCCGCCATAACGCCGCACAAAGGCGAGCACTTTGCGGTTGTCAGGATGGAGGAATTCGAGGTCGCCGAGCCCAAAGACGCGGTGCTTCTTGCGCAGAGCGATAAGCCGTTTCATCCACCACAAGAGAGAGTGGAGGTTGGAACTCTGCGTCTCGACGTTGACGGTTTCATAGTTATAGGCGGGGTCGATGATGACCGGCAGGAAGAGTTGTTGAGGGTTGGCGCGGCTGAAACCGGCGTTGCGGTCGCCCGACCACTGCATTGGCGTCCGGACGCCGTTGCGATCGCCGAGATAGATATTGTCCCCCATCCCAATTTCATCGCCGTAGTAAATGATCGGCGTTCCGGGAAGACTGAACAGGAGGCCGTTCATCAGTTCGATCTTACGGCGGTTATTGCCTAATAGCGGCGCCAGGCGGCGCCTGATACCGAGATTGATCCGCGCCTGAGGGTCAGAGGCATAGACCCGATACATATAGTCCCGCTCTTCGTCGGTTACCATTTCGAGGGTTAACTCGTCATGATTGCGCAGGAAGAGCGCCCACTGGCAGGCTGCCGGAATGACGGGTGTCTGCTCGAGGATTTCAATTATGGGGAAGCGGTCTTCCATCCTCACCGCCATAAAGAGGCGGGGCATCAGCGGGAAGTGAAACGCCATCTGGCATTCGTCGCCTATACCAAAGTAGGCAATGGCGTCGTCGGGCCACTGGTTGGCTTCCGCGAGCAGCATCCGGCCGGGAAACTTCTCATCGACATGTCGCCTTAGGACACGGAGGAAGTTGTGCGTTTCGGGAAGATTCTCGCAGTTGGTGCCTTCCCGTTCGTATAGATAGGGAACGGCATCGAGCCGCAAGCCATCCACACCCATTTCAAGCCAATGGTCGAGGATCCCAAAGAGTTCACGCCGGACGGCGAGGCTCTCGAAGTTCAGGTCGGGCTGATGATGATAGAACCGGTGCCAATAGTATTGCCCGGCTACCGGGTCCCAGGTCCAGTTCGATTGTTCGAAATCCTTAAAGATGATTCGCGTTTCACGGTAGCGGTCGGGAGTATCGCTCCAGACATAGTAGTCCCGATACCGACTTCCAATGGGCGAGCGGCGGGCGCGCTGGAACCAGGGATGCTGATCCGAAGTGTGGTTGAGCACCAGTTCGGTAATAACCCGCAAACCGCGTCGGTGAGCCTCCTTTAGGAATAACTTGACATCTCGAAGCGTCCCATAGTTGGGATGGATGCGGGTATAGTCGGCGATGTCGTAGCCGTCATCCCGCAGCGGCGACGGGTAGAAGGGTAGCAGCCAGATCGCCGTGATGCCGAGATCTGAGAGATAGTCGAGTTTCTTCGTCAGACCGCGAAAGTCGCCGATTCCATCGCCGCTTGAGTCGGCAAATGAGCGGACATGCGCCTCGTAGATGATCGCCTCTTTATACCACTCGGAGCCGGACATAAGTAAGGTAGATAATGATTGTGATAGTGGTGATGATGAATGGGATTCCGGGATGAGCGCGAGAATTCTCTATCGCCGGACCCTAAGGATATGCGCCGGGAGGTGATGGGGGTTCAATTCGATGTAGTTGCGCGCACCGCGCCAGGACCAAACCGATCCTGTCAGGAGGTCTTCGACTTCGAAGGCTTCATCCCAACCGATGCCGAACCGGTCAAGTGGCAGATCGACCCAGCCGATCTGGGTATTATAAGGATCGAGATTGACCGCGACGAGGATTATATTCGAGGCATCGGCGGTCCGTTTGCTGTAAAAAAGCAAGAGTGGATTGTCTATAGGATGGAGCATCAAGCCGCCTCCGGCCGACCAGTCGCTCTGCAGAGCCGGGTTTTCGCGGCGGATGCGGTTGATCTGCGTAATGAGCGGCGCTAACGACTCAGGATCTTCGAGGTTCCACTGCTTGATCTCATACTTCTCGCTCTCCCAGTATTCCTCGCTTCCCGGCTCTCTCGGTTTGGCGAGCGTTAACTCAAAAGCCGGCCCATATATGCCGTAGTTGGCGGCAGCCGTCGCCGCCAGCACGAGCCGGACGATGAATGCCGGACGTCCCCCGGTTTGGAGATATTCGTGCAGGATGTCAGGGGTGTTGGGCCAGAAATTGGGTCGGAAATACTCCCGGTGAGGCCCGTTCATCACCTCGCTCAGGTAACTCTCCAGTTCCCACTTGTCGTTGCGCCAGGTGAAGTAGGTGTAGGATTGGGTGAATCCGACCTTGGCGAGCCTTCGCATTGCTGCCGGACGGGTGAAAGCCTCCGAGAGGAAAATCAAATCGGGACGTGCCACCTTCAAATCGGAAAGCAGCCACTCCCAGAAAGCAAACGGCTTGGTGTGAGGATTGTCCACCCGGAATACGCGCACCCCCTGGTCGATCCAGTGCTCGAAGATTGACCGCATCTCGAGCCAGAGCGACTGGCGCGCCTGGCAGTCGAAGTCGAACGGGTAAATGTCCTGATACTTCTTGGGGGGATTCTCGGCATACTGAAGCGTCCCGTCGGGGCGCCTGCGAAACCACTCCGGGTGCTCAACTACATAGGGATGATCGGGGGAGCACTGCAGGGCGATGTCAAGGGCGATCTCGATGCCGTAGGACTCGCGGGCTATCTTCACAAGACGCTTGAAATCGTCCAGTGTGCCCAGTTCGGGATGAACCGCCTTATGCCCGCCTTCCCCGGCTCCAATACCCCATGGGCTTCCTGGCTCGCCGGGTTCAGCCTTGAGCGCGTTGTTGCGCCCTTTGCGATGCGTCGCACCTATGGGATGCAAAGGAGCGAAGTAGAGGATATCGAAGCCCATATTGGCAACATAGGGCAGGCGAAGGATAATGTCGTCGAAGGTACCGTGCCGACCCGATTCGAAAGCCCAGGAGCGGGGGAACATCTCATACCAGGCGCTGAAGCGCGCGAGAGGATCGTTCACCTCGACAGGAAAGGCTTTCGGCGTGCGGGTAATGGTATCGGGATCGGGATACTCTCGCGCCAGCGGCGCGGCCAGACGTCCGATGCGTAGTGCCCGCTGGAATGACTTTGCCCCCGACAGTCCACCTGGGCGCATCAACTCGTCAGACGCTCTGGTGAGCCGCCCGGCGATGCGTTTGGGAGCGCGCCCGGCAGTTTCGCGCAAGATGAGAGTGCCGATTTCCAGATCGACGTTATCGGCCGAACCACCTTCGATGCGTTTCTGAAACTGCGCCAGCCATCCACTGAAGTGGTCGATCCAGCCTTCGATGGCATAGTGATAACGACCTGGCCCACCCAGGGTGAACTCGCCGCGAAAGCGATCGTTTCCAAGCACCTCAAGACAAGGCGCGGTGAGCACCTTGCCCTTTTCGTCGGTCAGGACGATCCGGCCGGCGACGGGGTCGTGGCCGTCGGCGAGAATATCCGCTTCGACGACAACGACCTCACCGGCAGTTCGCTTGATTGGAAAACGTCCCCCATCGACAGCCGGGGAGACGTTCTCGATCACCACCCGTTGACCGGATCCGATTTCGGATCTGTCGCTCATTTTGCATCCTTACTCATAGGCGCAATATCAAACTAATAGCGGGATTCGGGGAAGTCAAGGAGTATTCTGTGAGGAGTTTACCGGATGAAGTGTGCCAATTCCGAGTTCCGTAGGCTCCTTCATGCGAGCCTTCTACAAACTGACATCGCATGGAAACCCCTTGCTCACTCAAAATAAGTTGCCTAAATTGTATGATTGCAGGAAAGTGTGTTTTGACTTGCCATCGCTTCGTACGGATACGACGTATCAATCTGAACAGCATCCAGCCGGAACCAACTTCGGGTAGATCAATGATCACGAGGGCTAACATTTACAAGTATCTTGCTTTGGTAACGCTCCTCTCGGGGGGGAGCGTCCTGACTGCTGCGGAAGCAGTCCACCTCGACCACCTCGTCAAAGTAGAACACGCCGGCAATGCGGCGCTTTCACTCGAATACGACCTCAGTGTCCTCACGCCAACCGTGTTTGTGCGTGAAGGCGAACGCTACGCCAACTACCTTGTGCCCGGCGAAGGGATGACCTTTGACCAGGGGATGCCGCTCCTGCCGGCAATCAGCCGTTTCGTTGTGGTCCCTCCTGAAGCCGGCCTTGAGTTCATCGTCGATCCGGGAGAATCGCGGACCTTGATCCCCGATCTGCCGCTGGCACTCTGCGAAGACTCGGTCCAGGCGGTCGATGCCCGCTTGCAAAGGCAGCGGCTCTATCCTGCAACCTATGCTGAAATGAGCGAGCCGGTCGTGTTGCGCGGCGTTCGGATGGTCAAGGTGACGACTTACCCGTTGCAGTGGGATCAACAAGCCCGCCAATTGATCTATCGACCTCGCATTTCGACTGAAGTGCGCTTCACCAACGACGCCCCGGTTAATCCGGTCGAACACCGCATCACCCATTACCGCAGTCCATGGTTTAGGCAGGCCATCTCGGACTTCGTCGCCAACCCGGAGGATGCCTTCCGGGACGACTCACCTGAGCCGCGTCCCTATGTGGGGCATTATCTGGTCGCCATACGCGAGGAGTGCCTTGCCTTCGCCCGAGTGCGTGAGTGGATCGAATTCCGTCGCAAGTGCGGCTATCTAATGGAGATTCTTCCCATTAGCAGCCAAAACTCATCGTTCAGCAGCACTCGCAACCTGATTCAGCAGCGCTACACCGCCTGGGCACAGCGCGGCATAGATCCCTTCGAAATGGTGCTCATCTATGGGGATTGGGATACCTACGACCGCGGTAATCAGGACCGGCAATACATCATCTCACCCGACGTCGGCGAGACGATCTGGGGTGGACCGAACCACTCCGACTATCGCTACGCCTGCCTCGATGGCAACGACATACTGCTCGATGTAGGACTGGCGCGAATGCCGGCCGGAACCGAGAGCGTCACCAACCTGGTATTGGGAAGGACCCTTGCTTATGAAGCCAACCCGCGGATGCAGAACCCAGAGTGGTTTCGGCGCGGGGTTGTTTATTCCCAGCATTGGGGCAACAGCGAGACCAGTGCCTGGCATGTTACCATACATACCAACGTTCGATGGGGCGAGGAGGTTCTGAAGCGGCTCGGATTCAATTACGTCCGGTTCTATGAGAACTACCAGTGGGATCAGGCGGGCAACTCCATCGGGCCGGTGCTGGCCGAGGAGTATAACCGGGGCTGCAATGTCTTCATTGGCCGGGCTGAGAACTATTATTGGGGCAGCAACTTCCAGGGCATCCAGAACAATACCGTCTTTCCGATCGATATCGTCTATAGTGGTCACGGCGAGTGGACATTGCAGGTTATGTTCCGCACGTTACCGGGAGGCAACAACCTCTATGGTCCAGCCGCCCGCACCTGTGGATGGGGCTGGCCGTCAACCGCACCGATGAGTTTCCTCTGGGCCAAGCATGTCAACAACGTCCTGCAGCACGACCTGCCCTTCGGCATCGGCTATTCGATGGCGCTGAACTATGTTGACCGCGTCTTCCCCAACTTCCGCGTAGGCGAACAGGTCGGACGGGGACAAAACCTCTACAACCACATCCGCACCGACACCGATTGCTGGGGCGATCCGGGGATTCAACCCTGGATTGGCGTTCCCCGGGTCGTTACGATGGAAGTTCCGCAGGAGGTGGCGCCGGGGACGAAGTTGATCGAGTGCCGTGTGTTTAGCGAAAACGAGCCCTTTGCCGGTGCCGAGGTAACGCTTTACGCCCCGGGCCCGATGCCGGCGCTCAACCAGCCGGTGCCCTACGGCAACTACAACCGGCATTGGTGGAAGACGCTGAAGTCCGATGAGGAAGGCTACGTTCGCTTTGTCCTGACCGACCGCGACACGCTTCACACTCAGACGCAACTCTTCATGACTGCGGCCGGTCGCAACATCAAGCCATTCTTTGGAGCGGCTAATATCGTTGTGCCGCCGGCAGCGGTGATCGTCCGTAGTTCGACAATCTCAGAGGTCGATGGCAACGGTGACGATGTGCCGAGTCCTGGAGACTGGTGCGAAATCGCTATTGAAGCCCGCAACAGCGGTAACCGGAATGCCCTTGAAGGGGTAAGTGCGACGCTAACGAGCCTCTCCCCTTGGATCACTCTCGAAGAAGATGCAGACATCTGGTTTGGGGATATTGGCGCCGGACAGAACGCCGACGGCAACCGGACCGTGCGCTTTGCAATTGCGCCCGACTGTCCCGATGCTGGCAGCCGTCCGTCGCTAAGGCCGGCTATCGAGGTCGCATTCACCAGCGGCGAAAGCCGTTTCCGGGCAGCGATTCCAATTGACGTCGCAGGCCCGAACTGGGAGATTGCATCGGTCGTCGGAGGTGCGATAATACCCGACACCGTCTATGCGCTTCAGTTCAACATCCGCAACAAGGGCTCAGCGGTAGCACCTCCTGCAAGGGTGCGCATTCGCAGCCTTGGTATGGGCATTTCAGTGATCGGCGAGGAGACCTCTATAGCCGAGATCGCACCGGGTGAAGCAGGTCAACTTGAGGCGCCTTTTACCGTGAGCGGCAATCGCCTGGTAGTGCCGGGATCCAAGACCGGAATTCGACTCATCTTCACAACCGAATCCGGCAATGTCGACAGCGCCGATTACACCTTACAGGTTGCGCGTCCCCGGGCCAATGCGCCGATGGGTCCGGACAAGTATGGTTACATCTGTTTCGACGATACCGACACCGCCTGGGCGATGTCACCGCAATACGACTGGATTGAGATAGCAGATCCTCAGAATCGGGTATTCAACGGAACGCAACTCAACTTCACAGGTCAGTCGCCGGAGAACGTCGGTGAGGCGCGAGTCATTCCGCTTGGCTTCCGAACCCAGTTCTACGGCACAATCTATGACAGTATCACGGTAGTTACCAACGGTATCATTTGCCCCGGCTCCCAGCCGAGGATCGCCAACTTCCAGAGTTGGCCGATGGACTACGCTATCGCAGCCGGTGCCGGGACGATCGCGCCGTTTTGGACTCCCTTGCGGTTGGGCAACAATTTCGCCGGATCGGGTATCTGGGTGCACCACGACACCACCAATGCCCGGTTCATCGTCCAGTTCCAGCGGATGCGCCTTGCCAACGGTCAGACCGAGGTTACGTTTCAGGTCATCCTCTACGACCGCGCCACCTGGATCACCGAGTCGGGCGATCAAAACATCCTCTTCCAATACAGGCAGATATCGAATCCCGAGAATATCCGCCAGAACGATCAAATTTGGGAGAACGGCATTCCCTATGCATCGGTAGGAATATCGAGTCCCGATGGAAGGACTGGATTGCGCTATACCTTCAAAGGTGAGTATGATGTAACCTCTGCGACGCTCGCCAATCGGAGGGCTATCCTCTATTCGACCAGCCCGCGCTTCAGATCGGGTATCCTCTATGGCTGGGTGCGCGACGCCGCTACCGGGAACGGCATTCCGGAAGCAATCATCAACACCGAGCATGGCTTTGTTGCCTATACTGATGAAGAAGGTTACTGGCGGATCGGCGAAGCCCTCGCCGAAGTCCCCTTCGACATTGCCGCCCGGAAGTTAGGTTACAACGACTCGTCCTACACCGACCTCTCGGTGCCGGAAGGCGACAGCATTGAGATCAACTTCGAGCTGTTGCATCCGGAGTTTCATCCCTCGGTCGATGACCTCTGGTGGCGGCTCGATCCGAACCAGGAGCACCAGATACCGTTCAGCCTCTTCAATGGCGGTAACGGACCGCTCACCTGGACTGCCGAAAAGCGGCTTCTCGGCGACGCCAATGCTGCGCCCTGGGAGTTTCGCCGTTCCTACGATGTTGGCGCCCGCACCCGCGACGACCGCATCGAAGGCGTCGTCTTTGCCCAGGAGAAGTTCTACTGCGCCGGCGCCAGCA
>VGIQ01000060.1 GCA_016867835.1 Calditrichota bacterium
ATTGCCGGGGCGCAGCCAGACTCGCGCTATAGCGGTCTTGCGACGTCCGGTCTTGTTGATCTTATCGCCTTTCAAGAAATCTCCTTAACGCGCACTGGCGGCGGATGCGGGCGGAGCCGCGACATCTGACGTCTGCGGATTCTGTGCCCGGTGCGGATGCGCCGGTCCGCTGTAAATCTTCAACTTGCGGATCAACTTACGGCCGAGCGGGCCATGCGGGAGCATGCCCCATACCGCACGGCGCAGGACCCACTCAGGGCGCTGCTCCATGACGTGGCGCATCGGCAGAATGGTCGAACCGCCGGGATGGGTCGAGTGCCGGAAATAGGTCTTGTTATCGATCTTGCGACCGGTGAGGGCGATCCGCCCGGCATTGACGACCACGACGAAGTCCCCGGTATCTGCATTCGGCGTAAAGGTGGGACGGTGCTTGCCGCGCAATATGGTCGCGATCTGTGTAGCCATCCGACCAAGCCGCTGCCCATCAGCGTCGAGTAAGACCCAGCGGGGCGTCAGGTCGCCTGCCTTTGGGAAGTAAGTTCTCAAGAATACTCCAAACCAATTTGAATCTTACAATATAGAGTCAGCCGCTGCCCCTGTCAAGGCGAAGCAGGGCAACTTGGACGGCGTTGGGTATAAATCTGTAGTCTGGATCTTGCGTGCCGCGCCCAAAGACCTGTAGTTGCCCGCAACAACCTCAATATGGAGAATAACTCTTGGCAGGACAAGTCCTTTTGTCTATCTTAACAGGCTGTGTGCGAATCTGTCCGACGGGGCTGTCCATGGCCCTGACGATCCACTATCTGCTTGCGGCGAGCCTGCTTCTTGCAGCCGAGCCGCTGGCAATGCGAGACCGGCTCAAGCAGGAAATCGCAACCCTTGAGCGCAAGATTGGCGATGCTGATCGCGGGCACCGCAGCGCTGTCGAGCAGTTGCAGGACATCGAGCGGACTATGGAACTGCGCAGACGACTCGTGCAGGAACTGGAGCAGGAAGCGACTCGCGCCGAGGAGCGACTGCGACGTATCGGGCGTAAGATCACTGCTCTCGAACGAGACATCGCCCACCTTTCCGATACCCTCGTCCGGCAGGAGAGTGAAATGGTTGAATTGAGGCGGGAATTGGCCGGTCGGGTGCGAGATCTCTATTTCCGCAGACCGCGCGACCGGCTAATGCTCCTGATTTCCACCCGGCGCGCCTCTGATATGGCCCGCCGACGGAAGTATTGGGAATCAGTCGAGCGCTTCGATAGGCAACGTATAGAGGAACTGACCCGTCGGAGGGAAGAGGTCTCGCGAACACGATCCTTCCGTGCCGATGCGCGAAAAAGCCTTGAAGTCGAGCAAGCCGCACACACCGATGGGCTTAATCGTCTGAGCGCTCTCCTGCGTGAACGACGCAATGAGCAGGAGGCGCTTGCCCGGCAGAGGCGTGAGCAACAGGATCTCGTCCGCCGAATCGAGGCTGATCAGGTCGAATTGCGCAAACTGCTCGAGGAGCGTCGTCGGTCGCTCCTCGAAATCGAACGTGAAATCGCCCGTCTGCAAGAGGCTCCACGCACCGAGCCGCCTCCGGTTGGTCCCGGTGGACCATTCCGATCGTTAGCCGGAAAGTTACCCTGGCCGTCGGAGCGACGCAAGGTCATCGAACCATTTGGACCGAGCCGCCATCCCCGACTCGGGACGACGACGCTTAACCCCGGGATCGACATCGAAGGCGTTGCCGGCGAGCGCGTCCGAGCGGTTGCGCCGGGCCGGGTCACCCGCATCACATGGCTTAGGGGATTCGGAAACACGGTCATCATCGATCACGGTGAAAGCTTTTACACAGTTTATGCCCGGCTGGGCGAGATCGAAGCGGTCGAAGGCTCCCTCGTCAGCGGCGGTCAGCCAATAGGCCGGGTGGGCGATACCGGTGGCGCGACAGGTCTCCACTTCGAAGTCTGGTCGAAGCGGGAAAAGCAGAATCCGCTCGATTGGCTTGCTCGATAAACTAAAGAATACAAGCGACTTATACTTGCAGGACGCCATTCCATTCCCCGGCGCGATCGGTCACCTCTTAGTGCGGCGAAGATTCCAACGGATCATTACCGACGGTCGTCTGGCTCACGGCTACATTCTGGTGGGGCCGGACGGCATAGGTAAGATGGCATTGGCGCTTGAGTTGGCACGAGTTTTGAATTGTCGGAGAGAAGCGGCGGAGTCGTTCTTCGGAGAATGCGACTGCAAGGATTGCCACCTGATGCGGCGTTTTGAGCATCCGTGTTTGATACCGGTTATGCCTCTGCCGAGGCATGACCCCGATGTGGAGGACGCCGCGCTCGAGGCGGCGCGGAAGGTGATGATCGAATACAAGTCGCTGCTTGCCGACGATCCCTATGCCCGGCTCGACTTTCCCGCAACCGGGCGCATACTTGCAGAATTAGTGCGAGGTGTCCGGCATACGATGTCGCTGATGCAGGATACTGCCGGTGTCCGGGTTATTGTCATTTATCCTGCCGACCGGATGAACGAGACCGCTGCCAACTCGCTATTGAAGTTGCTCGAAGAGCCTCCCGACCGGAGTTTGCTGCTGCTGTTGACGGACCGACTGCGCGACCTGCCGCAGACCATTTTGTCGCGTTGTCAACAGATAACGATGACGCCGCTTGCGCCGGAAGAGATTGCCGCTGCCTTGACGACGCGATATGGGATCGATCCCGTGCGGTCCGGGCCGCTAAGCCGGCTCGCCGGTGGCAGCCTTAGGCGGGCGCGCGAACTGGCTGAAGGCGACCTCGAGGCGCGCCTTGACGACGGCCTCGAGTTCCTCCGCTCGGCGGCGATAGCGCATCCGGAGAAGTTGTTCACGGCGCTGGGTGCCTGGACAGCACTTGATACCCGCAAGGAACTCCATGACCGGCTCGAAGCGGTTTCATATTGGATTCGGGAAGCACTCATAGCCGGAACCGGAGATACTTCAGCGGGCAGTTCGGCACCTTCTGGAACCTCGACCGGGGAAGTGGCATCGCGTATGGCATTACGCTACTCATTCGATGCGCTGGCGGCACTTCTCGATGAGATCGAGCGCACCCGGCTGGCTATCGAAGCCAATGTGCCGGGCAATCTTGCACTTATGACTTTAGCGATAAAGATATCCCGGATGATGAGATAGACGCAATGGAATTTGAAACAGTCGCACCGGTTGGTATTGCCAGCCGGGTAATGGTGCAATTCAAAGGCAACCGACGCGGCTTCTATATATGCCCGCCCGGGATGACGGTTCGCCGGGGCGATCTCGTTATCGTCGAGGCGGACCGCGGTGAGGACGCCGGCGTTGTCCGGTGTGCAATGTCCTGCACCGGGAGCGTCGTCGAAGAGGCTCCAGCCGTGCTTCGCTGCGAAAATCCCGGTGATGCCGAACGTATTCGGCATCATCGTCAGGTCGAGCCGGAGTATATGAAGCGGTGCCGGATCTTTACCACCCGACGCGGCCTTCCGATGAAAGTCGCGGATGCCGAAGTCCGGTTCGACGGACAAAAGATCACCTTCTTCTTCACAGCGGAAGGTCGCATCGACTTTCGGGAACTGGTGCGCGACCTGGCAAACTCGTTCAGGGTCCGCATCGAACTGCGCCAAATCGGAGCCCGTGAAGAACGCAAACGCGTCGATGGATATGGCATCTGCGGTCAGCGTCTCTGCTGCGTATCTTTCCTTGAGAGTTTCAAGCCGGTTACCACGGGGATGGCTCGGACGCAGCACCTGTTGCTTAACCCGGCAAAATTGACCGGCGCCTGTGGGCGGCTGAAGTGCTGTCTTGCCTTTGAAGTCGATAATTACGAAGGGGTCTGTCCAGTGGGTGCGCTGCGCTTTTCCGAACTGATGACTGAGGAAATAGGTGACCTTCCAAACGAGTAGTTACTTACTGATTGAAACGGGACTTTGGTGGCAGGGTAGATCATATCCATGACCCGATACATTACGACCCCGCTCTACTACGTTAACGACGAGCCACACATCGGACATGCCTACACGACCATCCTGGCCGACGTCCTGACTCGTTATCACCGTCTCTTTGGAAACGACGCGAGGTTTCTGACCGGGGTCGACGAGCATGGGCAGAAGATCCTCGAGGCGGCGGCGAAGACAGGACTAACACCGCAGGCGCATTGCGATGCGATGGCTTCGCGTTACACCGGTATCTGGCAGGCTCTCGGAATCGAATACGACGTATTCTTCCGGACGACGCACCCTGAGCACCAGAGATTTGTGCAGGATGTGCTCTCGCGTTTGATGGTGAAAGGCGACATCTACACCGGTGAATATGCCGGTTGGTATTGCACCCCCGATGAGCGTTTCTGGACTGAGAAAGACCTCGTCGACGGCAACTGTCCGTTATGCGGACGACCGGTCGAGCATCTGGTCGAGAAGAACTATTTTTTCCGGATGGGTGCCTATCAGAATTGGCTCATCGACTACATCGAACAGCACCCCGATTTTGTTCGTCCTGGATCGCGCCGCAATGAAGTGCTCGGTTTCCTCCGCCAGCGATTGGGCGACCTCTGCATCTCGCGGCCGGTAGAGCGACTGTCGTGGGGGATTCCCCTGCCATTCGATCCCCGGTATGTAACCTATGTCTGGTTCGACGCACTCTTCAATTACATCAGCGCAACGAGGATCCATTCGCCGCTGAAGGAGTCCGACTGGCCGGCCGACTTGCACCTAATCGGCAAGGACATCCTTACGACGCACGCCGTTTATTGGCCGATTATGCTCCACGCCGCCGGATACGAGCCGCCCCGTTCGATACTGGCACATGGTTGGTGGCTCACCGATCGCGGCAAGATGTCGAAATCGCAGGGCCGTGTTATTCGGCCGCTCGAACTGACCGAAAAGTATGGCGTCGATGCGGTGCGCTACGTCCTGATGCGGGAAATGACTCCCGGCGCCGATGCGGTCTTTGCGGAAGAACTGTTGATCGAGAGATACAACAGCGAACTTGCCAACGACCTCGGCAACCTCTATAGCCGGCTGGCTAAACTGTGGCACAAGTTCGACTGCGCGAGTCTTCAATCGGGCCAGCGATCTCACCCCTGGCCGGTCGAGTCAGATCTCGAGGAGAAGATTGCAGCGCTTCACCGGGAAGTCCGATATGAGATAGAGGAGGAGATTCGCCCTCCTGCGGCTGTAGAGAAGATTCTCAGTGTGGTGCGGGGACTCAACCGGCAGGTCGAAGTCTGGGCGCCCTGGAAGCGTGGGAACGACGATCCGGCAGGACTCGCAGCGTCGCTCGAATGGGCGCTGCGCTCCCTCGACCTGGCGGCGGGGCTTCTCGCTCCCGTGATGCCGGCCCGGATGGGGCTATTGCACGAGGCTATAGGCATCGGCCCGAAGGGTGTTTCACCCCGTGTTGACGTTACGCTCTTCCCCCGAATTGAGACCAAGCGTGAAACAACCGATGCCGCCAGGGTCGGTAAATCGGCAGCGAAGCCTGTCCAATCCGAGTCTCCACAGATTGGTATGGATGACTTTGCACGCCTTGACTTGCGCGCCGGAGTGATTGTCGAAGCGGAGTCCATCCCCGGCGCCGACAAGTTATTGAAACTACAGGTCGATCTTGGCTACGAGCGCCGCCAGATCGTCGCCGGCATCGCCAAGTCCTATGCTCCGCATGATCTTGTCGGTCGCCGGATCGTCGTTGTAGCCAACCTGAAGCCGGCATTACTGCGCGGCATCGAGTCGTCGGGCATGTTACTAGCGGCAAGCGACGGCAGCCGGCACTATCTCATTGGACCCGATGGCGACGCGCCGGTGGGTAGCAGGGTCAAATGAAGAGAGTTGGCAAGCGATTCGAGGCAGCAGAAGACCTGTGACGGTTCCGGAATACGACGAGGAACGGTACGGCTTCCTGTCTTTGGAAGGATCGGGTTAAGGTTCGGCACGGATCATCGGGGGTGCTGAAGCCTCGTTTCTGGGGCTGCTGTCCAAAAAGTTCCGCAAGGTAGTTCATTGGGACTGGGAGCCACTCCGATTAGATCACATTCGCCAAGTCATCGAGAATCCCGGCATCGGCCTTTCTCAATTAAGGCACTTGTCGATCGACCTGCCGCTGCCTGACGACTTACGCCTGATAGTTTCGTTCTGGGGACTGCGCAATATCGGCGATCCAGATGAACTGATCGGCAGGCTGAGGGACGCGCTTCGCCCCGAAGGAATGGCGGTGTTTATCGAGTCGGCCGAACGTCCGGCATTGCCGGGTCAGCAATTGAGCCTCGACATCCTCGCCATGCAACTTGAACTTCGGGCCTTGTCGGGCGCGCCGGCCCGTGCCATCCTCCCGATTCAAATAGTCGATGGGCAACTTCCCGAAGTCGAGTGGCGTCGTCAACGAATTGGGTCTTTACCGATCCCGACCTGCTGATGACAGGCGACTTTTGGTTAGCGGAAGGTGAGCGGCTGGGTCGAATGCTTGACCGGGGGCGGGAAGGCCTTGACGAAGATGCACGCAAGTCGATCCAGAGCAGATTGAAGTCGGTAATGAAGTCGGCGGTTAAACTGCCCCCGGCGACGCCGCCCTTTTCGGTAGCAACTTTGATTCGCCGGGCATCGATTGCGACTTTTGCTACTCAGACTTCCGGTTCTTCCCGGTCTCTCGCACCCGAACCTTCCGGGTATGCTGTTTAGAGATTTCAGTAGGGCGATGCTTCCGGGCAACTGTTACATGATGGGCCGGAAGGACTGCGGACTCACGAATTGATGGCTCTTCTGGTCGGAGCCCGAGGGGAAAGGATCACTCCGTCACCAGAGTCGATGGAACTGGCTCAAAGGATCACCAACGGCTATGGCTTGAAAGCCCTCACCGCGGAACGCAATCCGGGTCGCATCGCCGAACTTTTCGGCATTCCGGTCCGGACAGCCTTTGAGATCGTCGCGGCGGTTGAACTGGGTAGGCGTCTCTTTGCCGAGTCGGATCGTCGCAATCCTTTCATCCGGACGCCGGAAGACTCCTATCATCACCTGAGCGATATGGCTTCGCTGAAGAAGGAGCAATTGCGCGGTCTATACCTCAATGTGCAGAGTCGGCTTATCCACGAGGAGGTCATATCGATCGGGACTTGTCGAGGTCGCTGGTGCATCCCAGCAAAGTTTTGCTCCGGCGATGGAGTATGCAGCCCACAGCCTGATTCTTGCTCACAACCACCCATCAGGCGATTTGGTGCCGTCGGAGCATGACATTATGATTACCCGCCAAATCGCACAAGCCGGGAGGGTGATCGGCATCGAACTGCTCGACCACATTATCGTCGGTGCGAGGGGGTTCGCAAGCCTTCGGCAACAAAAGGTTGTTTGATGAACGCCTTACATTTCAAGAACATAGCGGAAAACATTATTGTCTGAATACCGACCGCAGGAAAGCATGGACGAGAGCATCGATGCGGCTTCCTCCGAATTCGCATCGGAGGCGTCCGACGACGCAGCGACAGAGCAGCCCAAGATCGATTGGAAGAGCCGGCGGATTGCACCGCACTGGTCGCTGCTTGCCGCCGCGCTGGTGCTCTTTGCCTTTCTCGTCGATGCCCTGCGCGACCACCTGAGTCCGCTTGCGATGTCGGTCGGCATACTACTATTGCTCTATCCTTCGCGCCGGATCCGGGCGATCAAGCCGCTGCTCTTTCTGGCGCTGCTGGTCAGTCTGCTTGCGATTTGGTGGCGGCTCAGTTCGCTCCTGCTGCCATTTCTGATATCCTTTCTGTTAGCCTATGCACTCTCGCCGACGGTGGAGTGGTTCGTTCGACGCGGCATGCCGCGATTATTGGTAATACTGGTCATTGCACTCGTGGTGTTGGGCTCCATGATAGGCGGGGGGATTCTGATCTTCCCGCGACTCTGGCTCGAAGTGAACCATTTGGCAGAGGTCGTTCCGGAGTGGATCGAGTATATCCGGGACTGGGGTGAGGGGGTGCTTCTGCCCTGGCTGTCGGCGTTTAACTTTCCGGTCGAATCACTCTGGGGCGAGGTGAAGCCTCGTTTGCCAGGGCTACTGCAAAACGTCCTTCGCGGCGTCGTTGACTGGAGCGGTGAAGCGCTTTCGGGGGTGCTCGACTTTGCTGCCGGGCTCTTCAATCTGATCCTGATACCGGTTGTTACGATCTACCTTCTCAATGACTTCCCGCGTCTTAGACGATGGATCTATGGCCTCTTCCCGGAGAATTTCAAGGTCGATGCTTTGGCGGCCTATCACGGACTGAATGAAGCGATGTCGGCTTACCTACGGGGGCAACTTCTGGTAAGTCTCTTCTTGGCGCTTTGGATTGGAGGAGGATTGGTCTTGATTGCGCAACTGCCGTATGGACTGATCCTCGGCGCTGCAGCGGGACTGTTCAACCTCATCCCCTATGTTGGGACAACAGCGGCCCTTATACTGACCCTGGTGGTATCGTTCTTTCAGCCCGATCCGGTAGTTACGGCGCTGACGGCGCTGGCGATCTTCGTTACCGGTCAGACGATTGAAGGGAACTTCCTGACGCCGCGACTGGTCGGCGACCGGGTTGGTCTTCATCCGATAGTTGTGATCTTCATAGTATTGCTTTTTGCGACGCTCTTCGGACTGATCGGTATGCTGGTGGCCATACCAACCGGCGCAGCAGCGCGGGTCCTCTGGGATGTTTGGGCCGCGCGACGCCGACGCATCGAATTGAACTTGAGTTGAATCACAATAGAGGGTCCCGATGGTGCGTATCTTATCATATACCTCGGGCAAATCGTCAGATTGATGTTGTAGCATTTGACTACAAGCGGATTCACAATATCGGCTTTTGCCGGGAAGCGGTTGCTCATTGTCGAAGATGAGGAGATGGCGCGCGAGGTTCTCGTGCAGGCGCTTGAGGCGATGGGATTCGACACGCTTGCGGCAGGCAACGGCCGTGAGGCGCTTGAAGTGCTCAAGAGCAATGAAGTGGATCTCATCGTGAGCGACATCTATATGCCGCTAATGAATGGACTCGACCTGCTGCGGACTTTGCGTCAGGAGGGGTCTTCGGTGCCGGTCATATTGATAACCGGCTTCGACCCGACCGATGCTTATCAAATAGCCCGCGAGCACGGCGCCAGCGGGATATTAGTCAAACCATTCAGGTTGATGCAATTAAGGGGGGCAATCGACGATGTTTTTGCAGCGCAGACGGGCGTTTGACAGTGCTGCGCAACCAGGCACCAGTCTTGTGAGGGCGGTTTGAACCCGCCCTCTTTCGTGTTTTGGGATACGATTAGATAGGAACTTCAGGTGGGAAGGGTCCCGCCTTCATAGTGCTACAGGTTGGGATCAGTCCTTGAAGGTGGGATTAGGTTCTTCCGGGCTGGCACCGAACGAAATCGACATGGGGATATAATCCGCCCGGGTGATTTCGCCTTCTTCATCGGGCGCCGGCTCGATCTCCGGCAGGGGGCCGGGATCAAATTCGGGTGGATCGGTTTCCTGAGACGAGCCGACTGTCGCGGACTCATTATGGTCTTGATGCGGTGAGTCGGATTCGTAACGGTTTTCTGGATTACGTTCAAAATCGCCTTCCAAGTGTCCACTCTGCCCTCGGCGAACATTCGCAAAACACTCCCGGCAGTAGATCGGACGTCCCGAGACCGGTTTGAAAGGCACCTGCGTCGGTCTCCCGCACGATGCGCAGGTAACTTCGGTCCATTCACGGGTGCGGGAAGAGGGATGTCGTCCAACTCCGGTGCCCCGGCCCGACCGATCGACTCCCGCTTCACCCTGATGCACTCCGGTCGACTCAGCTTCAGCGGCTTCGCGCTTGCGCCGTGCCCGGCATTCGCTGCAATGACGAGGCTCCGCAAAGCCCTTGGAGGCATAGAATTCCTGATCCTTCACCGACCAGACAAATTCCCGGCCGCAGGTGCGGCAAACCAGCGTCCTGTCCTGTGTAGTCATAGATCTACTCCTGACCGGTGATGGTTAGCCGGTCGTCCCAGTGATTGAGCCAGTTTATCCCTAAGTCCACCGAATGAGCCATTGGAAAGCAGAACGACGATGCCGTCCGGCGGGCAATCTGTCGTAACCCCCTGCTCCAGATCGTCAAGATTGGAAGCGATGAAAGCCGATGATCCCGCAGATGCAAGATCGGCAGCCAGTTGAGTCCTGTCGAGCCGGTCGTCAGGAGGCAGTTGCTCTTCCCGGTGCAAAGGTGCTACGAAGACCCGGTCGGCAATAGAGAGCGCTGCGGCTAATTCGTGTTGAAAGAACCTGCGCACCATCGTGTTGCTGCGCGGCTCGACAAGAGCCCAGAGCGGTCGCTTGGGATGCAATGACCGTAGCGTTTCGAGCGTCGCCCGGATAGCGGACGGATGATGGGCAAAGTCGTCATAGAGCGCGATGCCGTTGCCGGTAGGAATATGAGTCAGGCGCCGCTCGACACCGTTGAATAGGGCTATCGGACCGAGTGCCGACTCCGGGTCGACGCCAACTGCTTCAACCAGTGCCAGTGCCGCCGTGGCATTGAGCAGATTATGCCGTCCCGGGACGCATGTCTGTAATCTGAGTTCCCGTCCGTCGGGATGACGCAGGATGGCGCTTGAACCGGCAGCAGTCACCAACGGATCGCAGAGGCGATAATCGGCACTTTCACCGTATCCGTATGCGACAGGGGTAGCGTGTGCCGCCTCGACGACCCGGCCAAGCCGGAGGTCGTCGGAACAAAACACCAGACGGCCGGACCGGGGCAGGAGTCCGGCAAAGCGGCGAAAAGCCGACTCGAGTGCCGTAATGTCCGGGTAGATGTCGCTGTGATCGAATTCGAGTGAGGTCAGGATAGCGTGGAAGGGGCGGTAATGCAGGAACTTGGGACGCTTGTCGAACCATGCGGTATCGTATTCGTCGCCCTCGATCACGAACTCACCGCCAACGTCATATGCACAGGACCGTGGCAGGTCGAGCGAGGAGCCTCCCACCAGCCAGCCGGGATTGCGTCCCAGCGATCGCAGGATATGCGCGACCAAAGCCGTCGTTGTCGTCTTGCCGTGAGTTCCTGCGATGACCAGTGATCTTTTGCCGCGCAGGAACTCCGTGGCGACAAGGTCGGGAAGTGTGACGAGAGGCAAGTTACGGTCAAGCGCGGCTTCAAGTTCCGGATTGCCGCGCGAGAGGGCGTTGCCAACTACGACAATGCCGTCAGGCGGAAGATTGCCCGGTGAGTATCCTTCGCGGGTAGTTAGCCCGGCTTCACGGAGGATACGGCTCATAGGGGGGTAGCAGGCTCCATCGGAGCCGGTTACCACATTGCCGCGACTGTGGAGTGCTATCGCGACCGGCGCCATCGCCGTGCCACAGATTCCGAGAAAGTGATAGTGCAACTTGCCCTGACTCAAGGCATCCCGCTCCTGACCTATCCGTCGATACTCTAAGATACTTGATATTTAACGCCTGAGTCAAGGGTTTGTCGTTTAGGGGCGTCTTTTGTCCTGGGGGGCGAAGGGACGGGGAAAGGGTGCCCGAATAGGCGGACGCTGACCGCGCGGCCGGGAGCGCGCTCTCATGACGCCAGGTTCCGTGGACGACTCGGGATCGTCCAGATCAAACCCTCCCTTGCTCTCGCGTTCCAAGTCTTCCGGTGCAACCGGCAGGATTACTTTGAAGGTCGAGCCAATCCCCGGCACTGAATCGACCTCAATGCGGCCGCCGTATTGTGAAATCATCTGTTGCGCGGTCGAAAGCCCCAACCCGGTGCCGGACGGCTCATCGCCTTGAACGCTCCCCACCGGCGGTTTTGTGGTGAAGAAGGGATCGAAGATTCGTTCGACAATCTCGGGAGGAATCCCCCGGCCGTTGTCGGCGAAGGATATCTCGATCATACTTCCGACACGACTGGTGGATACGATGAGGCGAGGCTCTACCTGGTCGTGCATTGCGTCCATGGCGTTGTTGATGATGTTTGAGAAAGTTTGCGATAGATCGCTATAGACGGCTTGCACTCGAGGCACCAGCGGGTCGAAGTGATACTCCTTGGCGACATCGCTCTTGAAGTGGAGGTTCGCCTCCAGGAACTTCAGTTCGGTCTGCAGCAACTCGTTAACATCGATGCTTCGGAGGTGCTTGTCCTGCTCGGATCGTGACTTGGCCATCATATTACGGGTGATCTCGTCGATCTTGTCGATCTGGGAGAGGACGGCGTCAAGTTCGCGCAACTCAGGCAGGCGGCTGCGCAGCATTTGGACGTAGCCTGAGATCACCATAAGCGGACTGGCGATGTTGTGAGCGATGCCGGCGGCGAGCATCCCTATGTCGGCAAGTTTGCGCTCGTCGGCCAGGAGGTTCTCCATGAACCGCTGTCGCCGTTCCATCTCCTTCAGGTTTCGCAGATCGCTGACGACGGCGAGTGCGCCGTTTGGCTTGGAGCCTTTGAAGCGGGAACGGCTTGAGATCATCACCGGCACTTCCTCGCCATCGGCTCCAATCAGCCGGGCTTCATAGCGGTTGAATCCGCGCAGCCGGCGCAGTTCGGTTTGGTTTTGAATGAGTGTCCGGTCATGCGGCGCGACGAGGTCGATCCCCATTTTACCGACCATCTGCTTTTCCTTCATCCCGAGCATTTCAGACATAGCCGGATTGACGAACTGGCACCGGCCATCTTCATCCTCTATGAAGATGCCTTCGGACATCGAGCGAATGATGCCTTCGTTGAACTCTTTGAGCGAGCGGATCGTATTGGCGGCGTGGCGCCGGGCGGTGAGGTCGCGAGCGACATTGAGAGCCATTGCCACCTGACCGCCGATAACAACGGGGCTGCTTTGGATTTCAAGAAAGAGTCGGTTTCCACGCGGCGTCCGGTATTCTATCTGGAAGGGCACCGGCTTGAATCCGTGTTGGAAGCAGGTGCGCAGTGCCCGTCGGAACCGGCGACGCGAGGTTTCGTCAAGCAATTCGGTGAAGTTGGCTTCGTTTAACTCTTCTACCCGTTGTCCGAGGAGTTCTTCGCCGCGGCGGTTCATCTCGGAGATCAGTCCGGCGGCATCGCAAGTGAAGATGATGTCGCCGGCTTCGGCGAGCAACATTCGGTAGCGAGATTCCGACTCTACGAGGTCCGAGGTACGGCGAGCAACCTCGTCTTCGAGCATCTCCGCCTGACGGGTCAGTTGTTCGGCGGCCTGTTTTTCGACTGTAATGTCCCGGATGACACCTTCGATAGCCGCCACCTCACCTAAATCGTCGCGCACTACTGTGCCATGATCGGAGAGCCAGACGACCTCCCCGTCGGCGCGGCGGAAGCGGTATTCGAGGCTGAGCTCATCGCGGTCGAGACGGCTTTTCCGGTTGAAAGAGGACCAGTGGTCGAGCAATGCGCCGCTGTCATCGGGGTGGAGCGACGAAATAAAGCCATCAGGCCCGATCTCTTCCATTTGCCGGACGGTGTAGCCGGTGATGGTCTCAACAGCCGGCGAGACGATATCGAAGCGCATCGTAGGAATGTCGATGCGGTAGATGAGATCGGGCGAGGTCTCCATCAGACGGCGCAATTTTGCTTCCGAAAGCGCCAGTTGCCGTGACCGGTCGCGAACCATTTGCTCGAGGTCGCGCGAGTAAAGGACCAGTTTCTGCTCGAGTTCCTTGAGTTGTGTGATGTCGCGAATGACGCCCTCGAAGGAAGGTGAATCGGGCATCATCCCGGGCTGGACGCTCACGGTGATCATTACCGTCAGGAGGCTGCCGTCGCGGCGACGCAGTTGGATCGGCTCGTCCTGCAGAAGGGTGCGAACTGCAAGCAGGCTCATCAGACGTTCGGCTTCGCTGGAGTTGGCTGCGAAGTCGCGGAGGAAGTGACGTCCCAGGACATCGGCTCGAGCCGGGTAGCCGAGCAGGCGCTGCCAGGCTGGGTTGACTTCCACCAACCGCCCGTCGTCGGTGGCAGCGAAGATAGCATCCCGGACGTGTTCGAAAAGGTGGCGGTAACGTTCCTGGCTTTGAAGCAACTCTCGGGTCCGCTCGGAGGCGACCATTTCGAGTTGGTCGGTGTAAGCCTTCATCACCCGGCGCAGTTCCTTTTCGGAGGAGACTTCGACGCCGACGGCAAGGGCGCCGATAACGCTGCCCAAGTGAACCGGAGCGATATTCCAGCGAATCGAGATGACTTCTCCATCGGCGGTGCGAATGTCGGTTTCGACATTCTCGATGTCCCGCCCCAATTCGAGCACTTCCTGCCGGAAGAGCGGCTCGAGGACTCGCGGAAAGTCGATGATGATTTTTTCGAGCGCACCCGGCTGGCAGGCTTCACGCTGGGAGAGGCCGGTCAGCCGGCTTGCGGTGCGGTTCCATTCGATAATCGTTCCGTGCGGATCGGTAACGAAGATCAGCACGTTGGCAGCATCGAGCATCGACATCAGCGGCCCGACGTCCGGCTGCTGCGATAGCCGCCGGTTTTGGAGCATGTCTTCGAGGTGCTCTATGCGCTGCTTGAGATGGCGATAACGACGTTGGAAATCGGAGACATCGCGAAGATAGATGACCAATCGTGGGGGATCGGAAGCAGCGACCGGCACACCGATCACTTCGAGGTCTATATCGGTCCCGTCACGTCGGGTCGTCGTTGTGGCGAAATGGAATTCCCCCGGCTGACGGGATGCCTCGTGCAACTGACGGCAGAGATCGGTTAGATGCGTCGGCGTCGCGTCGCCGCAGATCTGCAGCCGTTCCATCTCACGACGGGTCAGGTTGAAGAGGTTAGCCGCATTCTGATTGGCTTCGAGGATCACCCATTCGCTGTTGCAAATGAAGATGGCGTCGCGGCCGTTCTCGAGAAGGGTGTGGAAGTGAGTGCGATACTCCTCGGTGTGATGTTCCTGTTGGGTTAGTTGTTCTTGATGATGACTTTTGGCTGCGGCCAGTTGGTCGGCAGTCATATTGAGCAAGCGAACTTCGCGATCGCGCTCCAATGCCAACCGGATGATGCGATCGAACTCCTCAAAATCCTGGATCGGCTTGGCGAAGTAATAGAAGGCAGAGGTCCGCACGACCTCTACGGCATCCTCGAAGCGTCCTCTTCCGGAAAGGACGATCTTTGGCAGGTCGCGATGCATCTGATTGGCGCGGCGAAGCAGTTCGATGCCACCGACGCCGGGCATCTCGAGATCGGTGATCAGGAGATTGACATCGCGTTTGGCAAGGATTTTAAGCGCGCCGGAGCCGTCCGATGCGGTGGCGCAGTCGTAGCCACGGAACTGTAGGAACTCGACCAAAAAGTCGAGCAGTTCCCGGTCGTCTTCGACTACGAGGATGAGGGGTCGTCCGGAAGGCGGCGACCCACGCCGTTTGGATGATGTGCGGTTCAAGGCACTACCTGTCTTCGAGGAGTAACGAAGGCCTTGAACGGAGGCGCTGGTGGAAGTTTGAAGAAGGGGCGCAAAAAAAGCGCGCTTACGGCATAGCCGCGAGTGCGCCTTCAGAGTGGTTGCAAGTTAGAGGCTCAATTCGGGCTTGTCAAGTGGTGGAGGCTCACTTTTCGACACTTTTTAAAAATAGTTGGGTTCGCTCAAGTCTCTTCAGCACAACAGACGGTCCGAGCGCCTTCATAATGTCACCAATAGCGGGACCATGATCGCGACCGGTCAAGGCAAGCCGGACGGGAGCATAGAGCCCGCGTCCCTTGACGCCGAGCCGGGATCCAGTCTCATCGACAAGCGCGCGCCATGCAGGTGATTCTATCGGGCCTTCGACCTCGCTCACCGATTCAATCAGACCGGATATAACCTCCCCGGAGCGGGGATGCTGATTCCAGTCTTCTCGGGAAGGGAAGTCAGGGGCAAGATAGGCATTAAGACTACGGGCCACTTGCGTCACGGTTTCGGCGTCTTCGCGAGCCAGGGACATGAAGTTAGACCGGGCAGCCTCATCAAGGTCGTGCCAATCTTCGACGACTTCAGGTATATTGCCAACCAAATGGATTAGTTCCATAACCGACATTTGCCGGATATGGACTCCGTTCAACCGGGAGAGAGCCGAGACCGAATAGACGACTTCGCCCGAGCGATAGTGGCTTAGGTCGAACGAAGCGACAAGCGAATCCGTTGTCCAGCCCTCTTCACTATTAAAATTAGCCCGGCCAAGTGAAGCGAGATAACGCGACAGTGCTTGCGGCAGGAGACCTGACCGGCGCAGTTCGCCGATGGTGGCGCCACCGTGCCGTTTGGAGAGTTTGCGTCGATCTTCGTCAAGCAGAAGCGAAAGGTGGCCCCAATGTGGTAACGGCATACCTAATGCCTCGAAAATCAACCGCTGATAAGGCGTCGAAGCGAGCCATTCTTCACCGCGGATGATGTGGGTGATCCTCATCCCGGCGTCATCAACAGGCCCTGCAAGCAGCGAGGTCGCACTCCCGTCGCTGCGGACGAGTATCGGGTCGTCGAGGTCGATGGAGGGGAATGTGATCCTGCCTTTTACGAGGTCGGTCAGGGCGATCTCGCCGGAAAGAGGCGTCATCAGTCGAACGACAAAGGGGGTGCCGGAGTCGAGCAGAACGACCTGTGCGTGGTCGGTCAGGTGGCGACAG
>VGIQ01000061.1 GCA_016867835.1 Calditrichota bacterium
CCGACGCCGATGCCGCAGCGCTCGCCGAATATCTAACGCAACTAATGCGGACGCCTTCAAATAGGGAGAAGAAGTGATGGACACGCTTACCACCATTGTCCCGACGCTCGACAGTATCCCGCTGCCGGCGCCGGTTTGGCTCCTGAAGGCGCTCCTTCTTATAACCTTCCTGCTCCATCTTCTGGCGATGAACGCCCTCGTCGGAGGCAGCCTCATTGCCGGTTATGCCAGTTGGCGGGCGCATCGTAGAGGCGATACCCTCGCCGCGCGGCTCTATAAGGAGACCGTCGACTATCTCCCGACCCTCGTCGCCGCAACAGTAACTTTCGGCATCGCACCGCTGCTATTTGTGCAAGTGCTCTACGGGCATTTGGTCTATACCGCCAACGTCGCCATCGGCTGGTTCTGGTGGACGGTCTGGATACTGGCGATCGTCCTCTACTACCGGCTCTACCGGATGAAGTTCCATTCCCGCGAGGGACGACCGCCGCATCGGCTTGCGCCCTGGTTCGTCTTCATTGTTCTCTGCTGGATCGCCTTCGTCTTCGTGAACAACTTCGGTCTGGTGCAACAGCCGGAGCGCTTCAGCGGGATGCTGCTAAGGTCGGCGCGCGGCTGGTGGCTGAACGCCTCCGACCCGGCGACGCACCCCCGTTACCTTCATATGCTGCTCAGCGCAATCGCGGTAGGGGGGATCTTTCTGATGGGACTGGGACGACACAATCATCGGCTGGATGCCGCATACGGACAGTTCCAGATGAACCTCGGCTACCGCCTATTCAACATTCCGACCGGAATCAACATTCTGGTCGGATTCGGCTTTATGATGGCGCTGCCCGAGCCAGTGCGAATGCAACTGATGGGACGCGGTATGGCCGAGACGTTTCTCTGGATGATTGGCATGGGCGCGGCAATATGGGCGATGCCGGTCTTCAAACGTGCAACGCAGGCACCGCAGTCGCCGACGTTTCACCTCGGGACGTTCCTGATGGGGGTGACGCTGGTGACGATGGTGATCTTACGCGACCTGGTGCGGGATGCCTACCTGAAGCCGCATTTCGATGTGACGACGTCGCCGGTAGCCGCTCCGGGGGGGCCGATAGTCCTCTTCTTCGTCACCTTTGCAATCGGCATTGGAGCGATGGTGTGGCTGCTTAGGACACACTATAGGGCGGGCAAATGATCCTTAAGGGGCGGGACTTGCCCCGCCCCGACGGGCAGCTTGAAAGCCGCCCTCCACGAGGATGGATCACCCCCAGAGCCGTCCCTCCACGACGGCTCCAACCTCCTTCGCAAGGGCATCGGTCTGGGCTAACAAATCGTCCGTCTGCCGTTTCAGATCCTCGACATAGTCCCCTCCCGCCAGGTTTGCCAGATTGACCCGGACGTTGTAGGCTGCGCCGCGAGCCGCCAACGCAGCGCAAAGTCCCGCGACACCGGCATCCGGCGTCAGGTTGACGTTCCCCAACTTCGCCGCAGTCAGCGCCAATCCAGCCACTTCCGGCATCAGCGATAACGTCTCAAAGGGGACGCTTGCTGCGCCTCTGGTCGCTTCGGCAACCGCCTGCTCGCGGGCCGCCTTCTGTTCGTCGCTTTTCTTGGGCAAGCCCATTGCCGCCATCACCCGGTCAAAGGCCTCGGTATCGAGATCGATCAAGGCGACGAGGCGGTCCCTCAATGCCTGCGCCCGGGTTGCCAGTTCGTCCATCGTAGCATTATGCTCCAGATAGGCTTTTCGGCCGTAGGTGAGACCGGCGACCATCGAAGCGAGCGCCGCCGCAAGTGCGCCTGCCAGCGCTGCCACGCTTCCGCCCCCCGGTGCCGGCGCATCGGATGCCGTCAAGTCTATAAAGTCGCTCAGTTTGAGCGACGCCAGCGGTCCCGCTTTTCGGATGCGATACTCGATCACCTTTTCCTGTGGATCGAACGGGTTAAGTTGGCTCAGTCCGAGCGACAGGATCGCGGTGCGCACCAGTTCGGCTTCGCCGACGCCGGTCATCCGGCCCTGCCTGGCAAGGTAATGCTGTCCCGCCATCAGGAGCGCATCGAGCGGTATCAACCCGACCAGTTCCGAGCCGGTAACGCGAAGCCCCAGTTCGGTCGCGATCTCGCAGCAGGCATCGAAGACCTCGTGCGGTGGCGAGACCCGGTAGTTGACGAGGTTGATCGAAATCTGCGCCTGACCATATTCGGCGATATACCAGCCGACGGCTTTGACCGCCTCGAAGAGGCCCGGAATCATCACCTTGCTGCCGCTTTCGTCGCGGACGATACGCCCCTCGGCGTCGCGCTGCGGGAAGCCCATCTCGCGTATGCGCTGGGCAATCTTCGTGGCTAACTTCGCGTCGCGGGTGTTCAGGTTGACGTTGTAGGCGATCAGGAAGTCGCGCGCTCCGATGACAGTGGCGCCCGACTTCGGGTTGAAGTGGTCGGGCCCGAAATCGGGCGTCCAGAAGGGATCGCCGCCCCGTGAAGCGAGTGCTTCATACTCGCCGGCGCGGATGTCGGCGAGGTTGCGGCGCTCGGGACGGCTCGCCGCATATTCATAGAGATAGACCGGGATGCCGAGTCGGTCCCCAACGCGCTGCCCCAAACTCCTCGCGAGCGCGATGCACTCCTCCATCGTCACGCCGCTCACCGGCACGAAGGGACAGACGTCCGTTGCTCCCAGTCGGGGATGCTCGCCATGGTGAACTGTCATATCGATCAGTTTCGATGCTGCTTCGATGCCGCGATAAGCGGCTTCGAGAACCGCTTCCGGCTCGCCGACGAAGGTGATGACCGTCCGGTTGGTCGCAGCACCCGGATCGACATCGAGAAGCGACACCCCCGGCACCGACGCAATAGCGGAACTGATCCTGTCGATGATCCGGCGGTCGCGCCCCTCAGAGAAGTTGGGGACACATTCGACGATGCGCTGCATAGGATTCCGTCACGATGATTGATTTTACAATATAGCGCCGGGAAGGCAGGCTGCGATTCTCCTTAAGCCCCCTCAAGCGAGGGTATGCTACAAGACGACTATCGCCCGGCGCCACCCGGGCGCTAAGAGGGCTGCCTGGGAGATAATATATTGAGTCGTCATGCCGTCAGGCTTGCAGAGACGCTTGAAGTTGTCGCATCAAGGCATTAAGTTAAAGGTTCGCCTTAGTCGGTTCCCCCCGGGCAACCGAAGCCGATATTCATACTCTTACATAACAAGATATTATGAAGCGCACTTATCAGCCCTCAAACCGGAAACGCCGCAATTCGCACGGCTTCCGCGAGCGGATGGCCTCCCGCAACGGGCGCAAGGTTCTGGCGCGCCGTCGCGCCAAGGGCCGGCATCGCCTGACTGTCAGCGACGGGATGCGTCGCCACGACTGAGCGTTTTCCCCGCACGCAGCGCCTCACCGGTCGCCGCGCCTTCGACGACCTGCGCCGCAATAGCCCGGGCACAGCCCGCTTTGGGAACCGGTCGCTTGTAATCGCCTGCCGTCCGACATCGAGCGGGACCGGGACCTTTCGGATCGGCTTTGCGGTCTCCCGCGCGGTCGGAAATGCCGTCCGGAGGAACCGATTGAAGCGGCTGCTTCGCGAGTCCTTCCGCCGCAACAAGGACCAGTTCCCCCACGCCGGGGAGATGCTCATCATGCTGCGTCGCGGCGCAGATGAAAAGACTTTGGCGGACGAAATGCTGACTCTGGCCGGTCGCTCCAAAGCACGGCTTGGGACCACGTATTCTCCTGAGAAGACCTCCTAATGAACCGGCTCGCCGTCGCATTGCTGACCGGCCTGATCCGGTTCTATCAACGCTTCATCAGCCCCCTGACCGGGCCATCGTGTCGTTTTTGGCCGACCTGTTCGGAATATGCCCGCGAGGCGATCGTTCGTCACGGCGCGCTGCGGGGCGGCGGAATGGCAATCTGGCGGCTTCTGCGCTGCGGTCCCTGGACGGTCGGCGGCGTCGATCCCGTGCCCGATCTCACTAACATTGCTCCCAAAGCCTGAAACCTCCTGAATGGACAAGCGCGCGATCCTCGCCTTCATCTTCGTCGGACTGATCCTCTATTTCTACGACGACTACCTCCGCCTCGTCTCGCCTCCGCCTCCACCTCGCCCGGTTGACACCACCGGCATTGGCGCCGATACCGTAACGCCTCGCGAGCCGGCGCGTCCGGCGTCGGAAACACCTTCGTTTTCAGCGGCTCAGCCGGCCGTATCACCGCACTTGACGACTGACGGTATGACAACCCCGGATGAATCTTACCAGGGGCCGGATTTGATCGTCGTCGAGACCGACCTGGCTCGATATGTCCTGACCCGTAAGGGAGCTCGTTTTCATTCAGTCGAACTGAAGGCTGCGCGCCGCTACCTCCCCGATCCGGTCGAACTGGTACCGCGGGCGGGCGGAGCACGGCCCGGCTTTCGGTTCTGGACGGTGGACGGACCGGTGGAGACCGGCAACCTGAACTTCGTCGTCGAAGGCGATTGGGACGCCGAGCCGGAACTGCGCCTGAGCCGCTCGCAGCAGGCGAAGATCTCCTTTCTGGCGCGGTTCGATTCGACACGGGCATTGCGTATTACCTACGCCTTCAAAGGCAGCGACTATACTTTCCAGGTCGAGGCTGAAGGCATAGGAATGGAGGGCGTCTGGGCGCGCGACTACGTTGAAGCGCTCTGGACCGGCGGGCTGGCTTATACCGAGAAAGATACCTCGCAAGACCATTACTACTCGACTGCCTACGCCTACTTTGCCGGAAACATCCTCGAAGAGCAGGGCATCGAAGCCAAGGAACAGGTTCAGCCTTCGGCTTCGGGCAAGACGCGGTGGGGCGCGGTGCGGTCGAAGTATTTCATCGGAGCGCTGCTGCCGGAGCGGGTCGAGGCCGATGGAGCCTGGCTCGAATCGCGGCTTGATTCGACCTATATCGGACCGTTCCCCCCCAACCGGCTCGGCGTCGGGCTAAAACTACCCCTGGCCGGCAGCAGCCCGGCGACGCCGCTGCGCATTTACCTCGGCCCGCTGGACGATCAATTGCTCAAGAGCGTCGATCCCACCTTGCAAAAGACGCTCAACTGGGGCTGGGCTATCATCGCGCCCTTCTCCAAGGGCATTTTGTGGGGTCTTAAAGCGCTTCATTCGATGATCCCGAATTATGGTGTCGCGGTGGTGATCTTCTCCATATTGATCAAACTCATCACCTGGCCTCTTACAGCCGCGCAGTCGCGCTCAATGGCCGGTATGCAGAAGATTCAGCCCCGCATGAAGGCGCTGCAGGAGAAGTATAAGAACGACCGCGAGCGGCTCAATCGCGAAGTCATGAAACTTTACAAGGAAGAGAAGGTAAATCCTGCCGGCGGGTGCCTGCCGTTGTTGTTGCAGATGCCGCTTCTTTATGCCCTGTTCATGGTTTTTCGCTCGACGATTGAGTTTCGTCAGGCGTTTTTTATGCTCTGGATCGACGACCTCTCGATGCCCGATTACATTTTCGATCTACCCTTCAAAGTTCCCTTTTACGGCGAAGCGGTCGCGCTGCTGCCGATATTGATGGCGGTTTCGACCTATTATCAGTCGAAAATGACGATGACCGACCCGAATCAGAAAATGCTGCTCTATATGATGCCGGTGATGATGCTCGTCTTCTTCAATTCACTCCCTTCGGGGCTGACGCTATATTATACTCTCTTCAACGTGCTCAGCCTTCTGCAATACAAGTTTTTCCCGCCGCATAAGGTCGAAGTCAAGCCGGCCTGAAGGCGATGGACGCGCGCTACCGGGAGGGGGATACGATTGCGGCCGAATCTACTCCGCCGGGGCGGGGCGGCGTTTCGCAGGTGAGGCTCTCCGGGGAGCGGGCACAGGATATTGCTGGCGCCCTCTTCGACCGGGAATTGCCCGCCTCAGGCGAGCATCGGTTCGGCAGACTGACCGATCCGGCGGATGGCCGGCTGATCGATGAAGCGGTCGTTGCGGCGTTTGCAGCCGGTCATTCCTACACCGGTGAGTCGGTCATCGAACTGCAGACGCACGGCAGCCCGGTGGTGGTGGCGGATTTGCTCGGGTGCCTCTACCGGCTCGGGGCGCGTCCGGCAGCGCCCGGCGAGTTCACCTACCGCGCCTTCCTGAATGGCCGCATAGACCTGACGCAGGCTGAAGCGGTCGCCGACTTGATCGCTGCGGGCAGTTCCGAGAGCGCCGCGCAAGCGCTCCGGCAGTTGTCGGGCGAACTACGCAGCGCCGTCGAAAGCCTCGAAGAAAAGGTTGAGCGATTGCTGATATGGGCCGAGTTGGAACTCGACTTCGTCGAGGAAGATGTCGAGGTCGCCGGAATAGAAGCGAAGTTGACCCTCGCCAGCGAAGCGATCTCTGAAGCGAGCGGTCTCCTTGAAGGGTATGATACCGCCCGGCACCTCCGCGAAGGCTTGAAGGTCGTCATCAGCGGCCCGCCCAATGTCGGTAAGTCCAGTCTATTCAATAGATTGGTCGGCGAAAAGCGCGCCATCGTCCACGCTTCTGCCGGGACGACGCGGGACGTCCTGCGAGCATCTGCCTACATCGACGGCATGGCGTTCGAATTCTTCGACACGGCAGGCATTCGGGAGGCTCCCGGTGAGGTTGAAGACGAGGGCATCCGGCGGGCGCTGGAGGCTGCGCAATCGGCCGATCTGGTGCTTCAGGTCGATGCGCCAGGTCTAACATCGGGCATCGAACCGCCGACTGGCAGCCGGGCGTTGATTCGGGTGATGAACAAGATCGACCTTGCTTTGGAACTCGCCTGGCCGGACGGCTGTATCCCCGTATCGGCTGCTACCGGCCAGGGTCTTGAGGAACTGCAGCAAGCCCTCTACCGGTTCGCAGTTGGCGATTCCCGCGGCAGGACCGCGCTCATCAACCGCGAGCGGCACTATGAGGCGCTTCGCGTAGCCATACAGGCGCTGGAACGAGGTCGGGAGGGGCTCAAGTCCGGACTTCCGGGCGAAGCGCTGGCCGAAGAATGGCGGGAAGCCTTGGGCGCCCTCGGCGACATCACCGGCCGCCGCCGCGTCGAAGGACTGTTAGATACTATTTTCGGGTCCTTCTGCATCGGAAAGTAGGGGCACTGTTCCACGTGGAACAATTCCAACCGTAGCAGGCTAACGGTAGTAGAAGGCAACTGGCAAACCTTAAGGAGAGATAATGGACATTCATCCCAACCAGGAACTGCTGCAATTGCTGGCCGATCACCCCTTGTTTCGGGAACTCGAAATGGTTGAGCGCGAAGACCTCGCGGCGATGATGACCGAAAAACGTTATGACAGCGATTCCGAGATTTTCCGCGAAGGCGACCCTGGAGGCGAACTGATGATCCTCGGCGCCGGTTCGGTCGAAGTTCAAAAGCAGCGGTCGCACGGCTCGGGCCGGGTGGTGATCGCCAGATTCGACCGCGGCGGAGTCATCGGCGAAATGTCGCTCGTGGACCGGATGCCCCGTTCGGCGTCGGTGATCTCGGTGCAGCCGACCCGCGCCTGGGTGATGCCGCAAGCGCTCTTCGATGAAATTCTCCTGACCCGCCCGGCGCTCGGCGTCAAACTGCTGAAAGGCCTCTCGTCGCTTCTGTCACAGCGACTCCGGAACACCTCGGGCTGGTTTGCCGATGTGTTTTGAGGAGGCATGGGGGGGTGGTATGTTAGCAGATGCAGATTATTGTTGCCGTTCATGGAGGGCGGACATTCTTGTCCGTCCTGAGGGCAGGCAGGAATGCCCGCCCTACTGGAGAATGCCATAATTATCTGCAACCATTAATATCAGACCGTGGATGACACCTATTGCATTCTCCGTTGGTTGGTGTTATATTGCTGTTTGTAACGGCTCCGTTAATGCACTATGATCTGCTTTCGCAGCGTCTCTGATAAGGTATCTTCCTATGGCTACGACCTTCTCCCTCCGGTGTGCGATCCCGCGCGCCACGGCTGCATTATTTATCGCGGCCTTTATCGTTGCGCCGACCGGCTCCACTATCGCCCGCCCGGCGTATAGTTACTACACCTACCTCACGGACAGCGAGCCCCCGGTCTTGCAGGACAATAACATCCGCCTTATCTATTTCTGGACGGGTGACACGCTGTGGGCCCGGTTCATTCCAACACCGCTATAGGGCTGAGGTACTCACCAATTTTCTACGGTCCGGTGTCGGTGAGCCGTGAGCGATTCATCTATTTTAATCCGCAGAACATCTTCTTCGCCGAGCCGCCCCGCTTCGGCGCCCCACTCATTCCATTCCCGAGCCGATTCGATGCCGGACGCGCCGAAGGACTGGTCATTGGAAGCCCCGAATCCCGTCAGCAGAGCCGACTCGTCCTGGACGGCGACGCCGCGCTCCTCTACCGGTGGCGGCAGGGCATGCCCTTCAGCGACACCCTGGATCCCGAACTTGTCTGGATCGCCGAGAACCCGCTCCTTTTCTTTGACGAGCCGCTCGAACTGAAAGGTGAACTTGAGGGCCGCCTCACCATCGGCGCCTCGGGCAATATCGGCCTGATCGACAACGTTCGCTACCGGGGATCGGACAATAGATTTGGCTGGTTCGATCCCGATACGATGGAGTCGCTGCTCGGCCTCGTTGCCGAGGGCAATATCGTCATCCGCAACACCCGGACCAACGGCAAGGATAATGGCTTTCGAGTTGAGCCGAACAACTATGACCGCCACTCCATCGCCATCAACGGCGCACTGCTGGCGCTCGGCGAGTCGTTCACCTTCGAGCACCAGAACGACGAGTGGGAGTTCTACCAGGGGCCGATGCCCGACGAGCGCGGCTGGATCTTTCTCCAAGGCTCGCTCGCTCAGAAGCGACGGGGACACATCCGCCGCACGAATCACATCGGCACCGGCTATCTCAAAGCCTATCACGACGATCACCGCCTGCGCGAACAACGGCCTCCTTTCTTCCCTGAGATCCCCGCCCCGCTGCAGATTCCCAACTGGGGCAATGTCCTGAACCTAAAGCGCGATTGGGGGCCGTATGAGATCGATACCGTGGAAGTTATGGGCTACGACACCATCCTCGTCGAAGCGGGCACCGAGATCACTCTTCGCAACGGTTCACGGCTGGTTGCCAGGCGCTATCTACGAATGGAAGGCACCCCCGACCTGCCGATCCTGATTCGAGGCACCGGTGAAGTCTTCATCGAGGGTAATCATCTCGGCACCGCCGCTTCGATCTCAAGGACCCACTTCGATTCCCACGCACTTCTGCACATCGTCGATAGAGGCCAAAACGCGCCGATTCGCAATTTGCAACTGAGCGACCTGATGCTGGCGCGCGGCAGACTTGAACTCGCCGGCCGGATAGGCACCTTGTCGATAACCCGCTGCCAGATCGCCGGAGATGTTGTCCTGCCGATCGTTGACGATTTACGAATCATTGACAGCGACTTGCGCGGCAACTGGACGATGTCGCGCGATCTATCGACCCGCGCCACGATAAACATCACCGACTGCAACATTGGGGGGCGCTGGACAATGGAGCGTTATAATGGCGCTGGATTCACCGCCTCCGGAACGCGTTTTAGGTCGGGTCTGGTCTGCAGCACTCCGAGCAATCTGATTTCATGGTTTCAGTTGGTGCGGTGCATTGTCGAAGGCGGGATGACGTTCTCCGGGCGCGAGTGGCATATCGAGGCTCATCAATGTAACTTCATCAATACGGGGGGAGTCGGGCTGGCGATCGAGCATGCCTATCAGGTAACCCTTGTCAACTCGATCTTTGCACATAGCCGCATCGGACTGCAGGAAGACACTCTTATGGCGCCGCGGGGAGGCTACCGGCGCGCCTATTGCCTCTATGGCCGCAACGACTCACTCAACTATGCTTCGAGCCGGGTGCCATACTTTGAGGTCTATGCCGACCCGCGCTTCGTGGACCCCGACTTCGGCGACTTTAGCCTGAGAGACTATTCCCCCGCCATCGACGCCGGCGATCCTGCTTATCCTAATGATCCAGACGGCTCGCGCGCCGACATCGGCGCGATCCCTTATGACCACCGGCTCGCGGCGCCTCCTCCGCCCCGGGCGACCTTGCCGTCATCACTCACGCTAAGCGTCCACCCCAATCCCTTCAATGACCGGACGACGCTTGACATAGCCCTGCCTGCTGGCGGCGTCGGGAGGCTGACGATCTACGACATCGCCGGCCGCGTCGTCCTCAGGGAGCGGCTTGCCCTCTCAACCGGGGTCAATCGTATCGCACTAGACCGCAAGCAACTTGCCGGGCCGGGGCTTTATTTGGTAGAAGTTGAAGCGGGAAGTGAACGGGGCGGGAGCAAGATGGTGCTGCTGAAGTGAAGAGTTAAGGGCTGAATAAACAAAGGAATGAAGGACTTACGGTAGGGTTATAATGGTGGATCGGGTCTGGAGCGAGATGTTATTTTCCACCCCCCTGCGATACAGGATTCAATTGCGGAGTGGGCGCCCCCTCGTCCATCCGCACCAAGTCTCCCCGTCACATTCCTGACGAGGACGTCCGGCATGCGCACCCCCCCTCATTAACCTCATCATTGTAGGAGGGTAAGTCAGTTTTCCTCCCTTTGAAGGGAGGATATGCTTTATCCGCCGGGCTTGCGATTCACCTCCCGCCATAACAGCCACCCCACCGCGCCCAATGCCAGAATCGACATCAAGCCAGGCAGCGGCAATTCGGGAAGGAACGGCGTCTTCAGCCCGGCCATAAAGGGGAACTTATCCTTCCCATAGACCATCACCGCGACGAGGATGCCGAGCGTCGCTTCGCCCGCCACCAACCCTGATCCGAAAAGCACTCCGTTCTCCCGCGCTTCCTTCAGGCGCGCCCCGCTGAACCGCTTCTCGGCAAGACCGCGAAGGATGCCTCCCAACACGATCGGAACCGAGAGCGCAAACGGCAGATAGAGCCCGACCGCAAAGGGAAGCGACGGCAGCCGCAGCAGTTCGATCACCGCTGCGATAGCCATTCCAGCCAGAACGAAGTCCCACGGCAGGTTCCGGTCCATCACGCCATCGACGACGAGTCGCATCAGGGTCGCCTGCGGCGCCGGCAGCGCTTCCGATCCGATAGTGAATGCCGAGTGCAACAGGAGCACGACGATCCCGATGAAAGGTGCCGCCGAGAGCACTCCGATGAACTCGCCGTACTGCTGACGGTAAGGCGTCGCTCCGACCAGAAAGCCGGTCTTAAGGTCCTGGGACATATCTCCCGCCGCGCTGATGCCTACGCAGACCACCGCGCCGACGATCAGCGCTGCGACCTTGCCCTCCGGCGTCGTCCAGCCAAGCGCCGAGAAGATCAGCGCCGTCCCCAGGAGCGCGGCGATCGTCATCCCCGAAACCGGCAGCGACGACCCTCCCACCAACCCCACCAGCCGCGACGCCACCGAGGCAAAGAAAAAGGTGAAGATCACCATCAGCGCTGCGCCGAGCAGGTTGACCTCAATTGCCGGGTCGAGCCATAACAACAAGGCGACCAGAAGCGCACCACCTATGATCACCGCTCCTGGCAGATCACGATGGGTGCGTGGAGCCGAAGCATCGACCTTGAGGCTGAAGCCCCTCAGCGACTCCCGGAACGAACCTAACAACGACGGCACGGCTCTAATGAGCGATACGATGCCGCCGAAAGCGACCGCCCCGGCTCCGATGTAGCGGATGTAGCGAGTCCATATCTGCGACGCGCTCATCTCGGAAATCGGAATGCTCGATGGATAGAGCGGCGTAGCCAAATGCTCGCCGACGGTAGCGATTAGCGGTATCAGCCCGAGCCAGGCCAGCGCCCCCCCCGCCAGCATCAGACTCGCGATCCGCGGACCGACGATGAACCCGACCCCGAGCAGTGAGGGATAAGAGTCGATACCGACCTCGCCGCGCTTCAGGAAGGGAAGCCGCAGTGACGGATTCTCGCTCCAAAGCCCGCAGACGTGTGGGTCCATAAGCGCCTTGTAGAGCGCCCCGACGCCGAGCGCGGCAAAGACGGTCTTGATCTTCGAGCCGCCCTCCTCGCCGGCAACCAGCACCTCGGCGCAGCCGGTGCCCTCAGGGAAGGGTAACGCTCCATGCTCGCGCACCATCAGGTAGCGCCGCAGGGGGATCATCAGGAGAACGCCCAACACCCCGCCCAACGCAGCGACGGAGAAGATCGTCGCCAGGGTCGGGCTCATCCCCATCATCAGAATCGCCGGTATGGTGAAGATAACCCCGGCGGCAATAGACTCGCCGGCCGAACCGATCGTCTGCACCATGTTGTTTTCGAGGACCGTCCCACCCTTCATCAGACCGCGCAGAATGCCCATCGAAATGACCGAAACCGGTATCGAAGCCGTCACCGTCATCCCCACCTTCAAGCCCAGATAGGCGTTCGCGGCGCCGAAGACGACCCCCAGCACAATCCCCAGCAGTATTGCGCGAAGCGTGAATTCGGGCACCGTGCGTGCAGCATCGATGTAAGGACGATAGTCGTTGCCGTCCATCGTCCGGTAGGCGTCGGGCGATAGCCCGCGAGGGGAGGATTGGGGAGTTTCCTGGGACAAGGGCAGGACCTCAGGTCAGATGATAGAGGAGACCGAAAGCGGCTGGCGCTCCTTCGGCGTCAAGTTCATAGCGATGAAAGTTAAGTCCTCAGCCGCGCATTTGCAAGCCGTCGTTTACCTTATTCTGTGTGGACGGACGGGGACGTCCGTCCACATGCTGCTAGACGATGGCGTCCGTATGCTTTCCACCAGACGGGGACGTCTGGTGGCACACAAGATGTTGAATTTGCATCTAACCGCTACGCTGAGCCGGACGACCCGCCAAAGCGACCGCCAAAGCAACACTGGTAGCGATCGTCAACTGCCACGGAAACGCCAGCACCGGCGACCACACCGCCTGCATCGTCACCACCGAGCCGAATCCGACTATGAGGGCCGCAACAACCGATCGCGAGTTGCCCCGCCGGGTGAAGATCGCCGTCAGATAGACCGCTGCCAATCCGGAATAGGCGAAGACCATCACCGTCAGGGCAAAGTCTATCAGGGTCGTCCCGGGGCGGCTGGCCTGCCAGACCGCGCTTCCCACGGCAAAAAGCCCCAACAGCAAGCCGAACCCGGCGACCGCTGCGATGCCGGTCTGCAAATAGTGACGTTCCTCCCGGTCCGGACGCCACTTTCGGTAGAAGTCGTTGATAAACGTCGAAGCCATGGCGTTGATGCCGGAGTTGAGGGTCGATAGCGCCGCGGCAAAGAGCCCCGCCATCATCAGACCGGTCATGCCGGCCGGCATTTCGCGCAATATGAAGGTGAGAAAGACCTCCCGGCTGCCTTCGGGTTGGTAGGTCGGAGCCGACGCCCCCATCAACTCCGGCCGTTGATAGAAAATCCAGAGCAGCAGCCCGGCGACCATGAAGAGCGCCGTTACCGGCAGGCCGATCAGGATGCCGCCTATTGCCGAGCGGCTGCCGGCGGTCGCGCTCTTGCAGGTGAGCATTCGCTGAGCCATATCCTGATCGGTGCCATAAGCGGCAAGATTGAGCAGCGAAAAGCCAATAAGCGCCGTCAGCAAGGTGTAGGTGTTTGCCGGACCGATGCCCTCGAAGCCGGTCTTGAGCAGCGTCAATTTCGATGCCGCGCCTTCGCCCGGGCTGCGAAGAGCACCTATAATCTCGCTTAGGGGTGCTGGAATCCTGTCGAGCAGCAGGACGATCGCTGCGATTGCCGCGCCAACGAATATCGCCGTCTGGATCACATCGCTCCAGATGACGCTCCGAACGCCGCCCACCAGCGTGTATATGACGCCGACCACGGTCATAAGGCCTATGGCGGCGAAGAGATGCGGCAGTTCGATGTCACCATAGACGATCAGCGAGGCCGGGAGTGCTGCGATGTAAAGGCGCGCTCCCGATGCGAAGAGGCGGCCGATCAGGTACGCGGCACCCGCCGCTTGACGCGCCGCCGGGCCGAAGCGCTTCTCCAGTATCTGATAGACCGTTACGGCGTTTTCGCGGTAATATACGGGGATGAAGTAGAGGGCTACTATGAAGACTGCGACGATGGCTCCGAGGTTGGCGCTGAGATAGGTGAGATCGCCGCGATAGGCTTGTTGTGGACCGCCGATAAAGGTCGCAGCCGAGAGCGCGGTGGCGAGCAGCGAGACGGCCGCGGCCCAGGACGGCATCCGGCCGCCGGCACGAAAATAGTCGTCGGTGGAAGATTGACGACGCGCTAGAAGGGCGCCCGAGACGGCCAGCAGCCCGAAATAGCCGCCTAAGACGACTGCGTCCGCGATGGTGAAGTGAGTGGTCAGGGGGCGGTGGGTAAAGGCTTTAGGCTTAAGGCTTAGGGCTTAAGGGTTCAAATACGCTATACTATTCCTGCGCAGAGGCGGATTCCGATCCGATCATCCTGCCTATTTCACCAGTTGCACCTTGCGCGAGAGGGTTTGGCCCGCGGCGTCAAGGCGAAGCAAATAGAAGCCGGACGGGAGCGAACTGCCATCGAGGGTAAGGGTCTGGCGTCCCGCTTCCATTCGGCCCTTCGACGTCAGGTCGCGGACGACCCGGCCCAAGGGGTCGATAAGCACCAACCTCCCGGAGACTCCCCAGTTCATCGGAGGTATAGAAATGTTCACCGCCGCATGGGAGTTGAAGGGGTTGGGGTACACCACCATCATATCACTATTAACCACCAGGCTGCTCTCCAAAGAAGGTGCTCTTTCAGGTCGCTGGTCATAGTAAGACGCTCCAATGTCGGCGCGAGTGCCGTCAGGATCTCGCTGGCTTTCAGGATCCCCAGCATCTATGCAGGGAGATTGTTCGGACAATTGCGGCAAATTGCCCCTCCAATTAATTTCAGGATTGATGAAAAGATTGCTTGGATGCGAATTAGCAATTCGCCCAAACAACCAAATACAATTATATCGAATTAGGTTAGAATCCGGCGGTACGTAACCGGCAAACAGCTCATATTCTACATATTCTGATCCAATTAAGATGTTATTAGTAAGTTTAAGATAGTTGTCGTAATTACTAGCGGTGATGCCACCTCCGGATGAATCCGAAAATAATATAGTGTTGTTGGTGAGTACCACATGGGATTGGCGAAAAGAAAAATAGCCGGATTTGGAAAATATCGACCTAGAGATCGATACATTGGGTGCGCCTATTATTAGTAAGCGAAAAGAGCCATCCTCATAGCTGGAAAAGTAGGAGCTATCGATAGTGATTGGCCGTTCGGATTCCAAAGGCCGGATTATTACCCACCCATTTTGGACAGTGCAATTACTTATTGAAGCACCACCGCTGACTTGAAAGCCATTGCCAATGACGCATTGTCGAACTGAAGCATTGTCAGTCATGGCAAGATTATCTGCTACTTGATTGTGATAGAATTGGCCTGTCACACCACCGACACTTCCATCTATTGAACAATATGTCATTCGAGCAATATTAGTTCCTATGCCATAATTGCGCCATCCGTCATATGCGATGAATTGACTACTATCTGCATATAATGATCCGCCTGTAGAGTCATATAAATGCCCCACAATAATGCAGTTGCTAAAACGATATATTGTTCCATCGGACCAAAATCCCGGTTCGCGACTGTGAAGGTCATTTGAGAAATCAACTATCGATCGGTCTGCCATAAGCTGTCCACCGGTCGAAATATAATGTGCACTAGAATATACAGATGATTCATATATCGCTATATTACAATTGCGAATTCCTCGCGGGCCATCGCCGGCAATTGGCCTAACCGCGCTAATTCTGCAATGTGAAATGGAAACTATTGAGCCCGCTTGTATTACCAAGAATGAGTCCAATGCAATAATCGATGCGTAACTTAGGTTGATAGGTCGGGGAAACGCAAATCGAATGCCGGACCATCGCTGGACGCCGTTCCAAGCAGTGATTGAAACGGAATCACCCTCCGCTCCAACTACATTGAGGTATCCCCTTACATGCAATCCTTGCCGCTCCATAAAAAAGACGGTTGAACCTCCGGTCAGTATAAGCGTATCCCCCTCCGCCACCCACGTCGAGTCGGTAATGATATATGGGCTGCCCTCCCGCGTCCACTCGCCCGCCACCTGCCCCGAGACCCACGTCGTATCGGCGCAGGCGGATCCGCTCGCCAGCCCGAGCAGCCAACCCAGCCCGGCAAGTACCCCCGTCAGCCAGCCCGTCACCACCCTATGTCTTCTCTCTCGCTTCATATTAATCAGTGAAATAAATTATAGACTTTTGGTTATGGATTTTGTATCTTGTCTCTATGGAGAAACAAGATGCCAGGTCGCTTCCTCCGGCAGCCCAGGAAGCGCTTAGACACCGGGCTGTCCAAGCAGTGCTGCGGGGAGAACGCCAAACTGCTGTCGCCAAGACTTTTGGCTTGTCCAGAGCCGCTGTCGCCAAATGGG
>VGIQ01000062.1 GCA_016867835.1 Calditrichota bacterium
TGACAACCCCAATATACAAAGTGCGAATCCAAAATCAGATCCCGAAGAATCTTAAACTACAAGAAAGACTTTTTCAACAGACTCAAACGGTAGAGTACTGAGGTTTCAATGCATTATTCCCGTTTGTTGGATCGACTTTGTACCAGATCGCGCACTTATTTCTATTATAAGCTGGCGGATTATCTCTTGCGGTCCAGTGAAGCCCATCATAAATCAAATTATATTTAAATTCCGCCGTGTTCTGGATAAAATTACCACCTTCTTGTTGGTTAAAAATCGCAATCCCCACTGCATTGGCCACAAATGTATTGTTTAAGATGTGGGGTTCACAAAATATTTCACCCGTAAAAGGTAATTGCTCAGGATTTGTTCGATATCCTGCATGAACTGCAACACCTGCATTGAGATCCCAATTACCGCCTGTAATCGTAGGCCAATAACTCCCATTGCTATGGAACAGGTTATTCAACACCCATAGTTTTCCATTTGAATGATGTATTGCTTCGCCCTGCGATCCATACATAACACTGTTACGAATTGCATTCCATACATCTCCTTGTTGCGCAATCTGACCATCCCTTGGTTTAAAATCCATCAGTTTGTCATGACTGACAAACGTCTGATGCCACATCATGATCTCACAATTGTCGAATACGGTTCCGTTCCCCTCGATACAGACAATTTCTTTATGAGATTGCGCGAAAAGGCAGTCATCGAAAAAGTTGTAAGTGGCTCCATCAGCAACGGACAGTTGGTTTGTGCACATCTGTTTACTATTCGCTTCGTTACCTGGGTTGTAAACAAGAAATTGGTAGTATGGGGCCGAACCTCCCCAACCCACGAGGTAATAGACCGGATCCGGACAAATCTTGACATTTGTAAATCGGAAATGATTGCCAGCCACCTCAACTACATACGATCTCCAGCCATCTCCTGTGTAGTTGCTATCCCACCCAATAACGTCAACATTCTCAAAATTAGATTCAAGCTTTGGATCGCCGTTTGGGTCATCGTTCTCATACATTTCAATCCAGTCTTCCACGTTTCCCTCATGCGGCGCTTCAAAATTGGGGTCGCCATCGCCATGCACTTCGAGAGCTTTGTAAAGGCAAAAGCTGCGACGAACACGGAAATTATTGCCATCTTCTCGGAATGAACCGAGTATCCGAGTATTCGCCATATTCAGAGAATTTTCACCCCGCCTTGTGAAATTTATATAGACTGCCGGCCCAGTATTGTCACTTCTATTTCCTTCTCCATCAACGCCCCAATCGTTCCTCCAATTAGTAACATTCTCATTGTCAACCGGGCCACCAAGAACGAACTCTGCCCAGTTGATGCTGATGCTAAGTCCATCGGTACCGTTTCCGCCCATGTTTGCCCAATTTGCATCGTTTGTTCCAGGATTGTCATCTGGATCGAGATCCCAGGCTACGTTGTAGGCTTCGTCAAGAATCAAAGCGCCCTCCCACCTGGCGTCAATTTGGCCATTGGCATTGAAATGTCCAAATCTTGCCGGTGTGCCGTTCTGTCCAGCGATGGTCAGTGCGACATTGTCAGCGACGATGAGACTTCGCCCTGTCGCGAATCGTACAGGGCGAGAATTGTCAATGGAGACAATAGATTGATGGAATTCATCATCTTCACCGATACCCTTCCATGATATCACATGAACATTTCGCGAAAGTGCGCCATTGGTTCTAAAGTTATTCAAGTCCTCATGTGTCATCAGATAATCTTGATTGATTTCATCCCCGTAGAGGAAAAGATTGTTTTGATTCGACCAGGCGACAGCATGGATCGCGTAGACATTGTTTGTCATCCCATTGAACAGTGCAACAACTGCCGCGATGACGATTACTGTTGTGGAGATAGTGTGCTTTTTCATTTCGGACCTCATCTGATTAGAGTGATTGGGATAGTTTTTGTATCTGCAGATGTTTGCAGTTGGCAGAAGTAGACTCCGGAGCTGAGATTAGTCGGTTTCCATACAAGGAAATGACGACCGGCTGTAAACTGACCTGAGGCTAAAATTGAGATTTCACGACCGCAAATATCATAAACCGCGATTTTGACCTCTTTCAGAGTCGGAAGATCGAAGGCGATAATCGTCGTCGAATTGAAAGGATTAGGATAATTCTGATTTAGTGAAAGTAGGATGGGAGCATTCGGAGTGTCTGGAGGAAGTGAACTTGGTAGTATTTCGAAATCCTGAAAAAGTGTATCGAGATCAAAACCGTCTGTTGCAACACATATAAGTCTATAGATTCCGATTGATTCGATTATAAAGCCGATCTCGGAACTAAACCCAATTGTCTGCAGGAAAATAGTCTCAAAATGCTCTTCATCTGGACGAGAGATTATTCGGTAAAGATCCCATTGAAAAGCCGAAGAATCATTTTCGTCTTCATCGGCGTAGTTCACACTGCAACGGATCTCTTCATTAACAATGACTTCCATTTCCGGAAAAATAACCAAATCGCGAATCTCAATCGGGTGATTGTTATGGTTGAACGGAACCGGACCAAGATCGGGTAATGTACCATCCGGGTCGCGCTCGTCATCTTCGGAAATCGCGGCGTCTATGCCACGTGAGCTACGACCCAATCGGTATTCAAGCGGGTAGATATCGATTAGCCCCGGATCGCCGAACAGATTGCCATAGACGTCAACCGAATCGCCATTGACGTTAACTGCAGAAAGGAGACCAAATCCATCGAGCAATTCTCGCACAGATGTGTCTACCATGGCAAACAAATTATCCCGGAGGGTGATCTCAACGATGTTGTCACTGGAATCGAACAGGGTAGTGTCATAGGCTGCAAAAATGGAGTTGCGAACGGATAACCTGCCGGATACTGTAAAAGGCGGATAATCAGTGGACGATAAAGAGGCAAGATCAATAGAGGCTTCATCACAATCAAGGTTGAGACCAAAGACTTTTGTTAAGAGGATGTCTCTATGTGAGTGGAATACACCTCCATCTTCCATCGAATAAGCGCCAAACTGGTTGCGAAAGTAGTTGCTGCTTGCATATACCTCACTGTTTCTAAACCAGCAAGCAGGATATCTATCTTGCCACCGATCATAATAAACTTCAAGAGTATCGTTAAAGAATTTATTATTGACAATCTCACAATGAGATTCACGTCCGCTAATCGACATATAACTCATATTATGAAAGACATTATCGAAAACCTTGACCCAGCCAGAACTCATGGATATCCCTGATCCTGATTCTCGGCCAAACAAACAGTTGTGAACGATCAGGTTTGTAAAAGATGCGTAGATACCTTGGGAACCTTGCAGTTTTGTATAGGCATACTCGGATGTGTCCGGGGAATTGTATAGATATGGCGCTCCACCCGGCACGTCTTCATTGCCTAGAAAGTAGATGCTATCCTCGGCTGTTCCGACACACTGAAGTCGGCCGTAAATACGAAGGCTTGGTTTAGGGCGTGGTTGCCGATCGTAGTTCGTCGTATTCAAATAGATAATCGATCCCGGTTCAATAATCAGCGAATCGCCTTCTTCCACCCAAGTGGGCTTAATCACCCAATACGGTGAACGATTGCGTGTCAAGACACCGCCAATTCTTCCCTGTAAAAGAGTTTTGTTTGACACTTCGACCGTTGCACTTAATGTGTCAACCGCACCTTCATCGTCCTCGCAAACGATGAAGAACTCGAATGGTGGTTCATCCTCCGGGACGATACCGGATATCGTAATGGAATCCGCAACATAGTCGCGTCTATGTTCGACCACTTGAAGCCAATCCGGCAGGTCTTCAAAACGAAAACTCAACGAAGCTGACTCATCGACCGCTTTGGCAATATAAGTGAGTGTATCGCCATAACCGATCAGGATTTTTGCTGGTGAAATAATGCAAGGTCGGTTATTTCTGCTTTGATCGTAAAAGATGGGACCAATATCAGCGCGGGTTTCATCGGGATCGTTTGGCAAATCTGGGTCGCCCGCATCGATGGCTGGGGAATTCGGTTGCAGTCGAAAGTCAAACGGATCAGAACGTGCAAAGAGAGGATCGACAAATAAGTTACTATCCTGCTCTGGCATTTGTAAAAATACCGATTCAAAACCAAATATTATATTATTGCGAATTATTGGATCGCATTCTCCTATGCTGCGAAACGCATTGCAACGAACGTCCATAGCATGGTAGAGTACATTACTTGTTATTAACGGTGAGGAATTATCACTCAATTCGATTAGGTTTCCTTCGGCCAAATATGATATAATGACATTGTTGGCAAATACTACGTCGTTTGCGTGGATAAATCTTGCGTTAGGAGACCCGATATATTTTTCCATCAAGCCAAAAACATTGTGATGGATATTCGGCGACGCATCGTTCACTTCGAATCCCAGACCGAACTTATTGTCATGGACGTTTGGGGTGGCTCCTCTTCGCACTCTCAGCACACAATTTCCCAAGTCATTGTTTCTAACTTCGGGTGAAAAATCATTACCCGAGATAACAAACTCTTGAGACCAGTCATTATCTCGCTTGAGAGTTCGGTTGCTTTCAAATATATATGATTCTTCGTCACCCTCTCCACCAATAAATAGATCGCCGCCGAAGGTGTTGTTCACAATTCTCGTATCACTAAAACCACCGATGTTACAGCCAGAGTAAAGAAAATCATTATTTTCAACAATACATGTTCCCCCATTGCCAAATCCTACCTGCCAGTTGCTGGCAAAGGTATTATTTATACACTCAAAATTGGTGGTACCCCAATCCCGACCGGGTTGGTTTTGTCGCCAATTAATGATACTCTGCTCGTCTTGGTTATTCTGCGCTTCACCATTCACTGCATAATCATTGTCACGAAGTATGACGTTCTCTGCAGCATCTACTATCAAGTGCGGGCTCACGTGAAGCAGGTTTCCGGTAATTCGAAGATCAGAACACCCCCCGATAAGTGATTGTAAAAAGAAAATATCACTATTATGGATATCAATGCTCTCGGTAAAGTTTCCTAATTGCAACAAGTACCCGCGCCCGGGTGTGATCAAGCAGTCTTCGATGGTTATATTATCGAAATCTGCATCTGCTCGAACTGCGCTTTGAAATGTCAGCCTTGAATTTGAAATGCAAAGGCCTAGATCTCGACATGCTCCGTTAACATATATCAAGCGACCGGTTGTATTGACAAAGGCTAAATGGTCAAAACGCGATTCTAATCCACGAGTGTTCGTATAGTGCAGAAGTTGAAAAACTTCGGCGACTTCTGGATCATTCATGATTACCGCGCTGTCGTTCTCGGCTCCTTCAACGTGAATCGCGCCGTTAACGATGAAAGGGACTCGCACCATCACATGCACTCCTGCGCTTATGGTAAGTTGCTCATTCGCAGGAACATTTGCACCTTCCTCAATTATGTAAGGATTGCCGTCGGCATGCCAGCGCCCTGAGGCTTCACCCCTAACTACGGTCTGAGCCAATCCAGTGGTTGGCAGAATTGCAGCCTGACTTAGAAAGGCAATTTCTATGAAAAATCGGAAAAACGTACAAAAGTTTGCCTTTATTAGATCTTTTTTCAATAATCCGAACGTCGGATTACGTGTATCTGAATGCTGTAAGCGAAGATAGGTGTGCCACACAATTCTCGAAATCTTGCAGTCTGGCCTCTCGCCGATGCCTTCATCACTTCCGCCTCGCCCAAAAACAGACCACCCCGCCGATGCGCGCGAGCAACTCGATGGGGCGTTGAAGGTCTCATTGGGGTTGGAGGGCTCGCCCGAAGGCACTTCGTGATGTGCCGACCTATGGGCGAGGCCGCGGTTCAGATGTCTCGATGCTGGATCCGTTTTTGTTCTCTTCCCTTAGATGTCTCACGGCGGGGCGCTGCCGTGATGTTTGGGTACGCTAATGTTAGCGAAGGCGACACTGTGGTGGGAACTCCTTCTAATCTAGATTTCATCTCTCGCTTCCCTTTCCAGACCGTCTCAATCAACCTCCCCGCCATTGGCGGGTCTTCTCATACAGATGTCGTCAATATCGTCCTGTTTCTGGCGGAATATACGCTCGGCGAACCGGGCTTGTCAAGTGGTTTTGGGCTCCAGTGACACGTCGCCAAATCTTTTTGACTCTGACCCTTCGCAATGACTTCCCGGCAGAGAGCCCGCAAACCCAATGCTGTGGGCATCCCGCGCCAGTTTGAAGCCATCATGCAACAGCTTCCTGCTGCATCTCCCACCCTGTGACATCTAAATATACTGCCTCCCGTCTGCCTCCGCAACTTCCATCTCGATCCCCGGCACAACCATCACCCGCGCCCTTGCCGTCCCGCTATCCGGATCAACCACAATCTCCTTCACAAACGCCCTGACCAGCAGCCGCTTTTCTTCCATGGTGCCCTCAACGAATGCCCGGTCGAACTCACCCGCCAACTGCACTGCCTGATCCACCAGCCGATCCAGTTCCAATCGCTTCGCGCCGGCAGCTTCCAGGTCGAGGCGACGTGCTTCCAACACCGCGGTCTCCCGCTTCAACTCGATAATCCGGGCATCGACGTATTCCCGGTTGGCGGCGGTTAGGTTGTCGATCAGGTTGGTGATGATCTGCTTGATCTCACGGAGGCGGATGTCAACTTGATCGAGTTCTTCGCCGATCTGCGGACGCTCAACGGCCATTTCTGCCTCAACCTGCCGCCTGATCTCTTCCAATCCTTCCGGCGTCGCGAAATATCTCTGCAGCATCGCTTCAATCTGCCCAACGACCGCCCCTTCCAACACATCAATCCCGATCACCCTCCGTTCGCAGACCGCTTTCCCCTTATTCACATAGCCGCTGCAGGCGTAATACAAGGTCTTCGAGTTCGAACCATCCTTTCGCTTCCTCCCCTTGTTGACCGTATATCCGATCCATTTGTGGCCACAATGGGCGCACCTGATGAGCCCCGACAGCAAGTAAGGCGACCGCGCCCCGACGCCCAGGACAACCGCAACGGCTGCCACATGATCTGAAGCGCGATTGTCGCCCCGCCGCCTAATCCCTATCACATTCATCTTCATCTACCCGGTGTCGTCGATCCTCTCCGACGCAACCGATCACCCTGCCTCTCCTTGCCCTACCACGAACGCCGAGCCCCCTTACAGAAGCATGCGGGCTGCGCTGCTTCACCCATCCTGTCGAACTAATCTGCTTTATTTTCAATATGATCGCGGTTGCGCCGCGGATCGACTTGCATTCTGCGCAAAGAGCCATATGTTGTGCATCGTAAGTCGTTTCACTGCCATCAATTAGTTCGAGAGGATCAAAACATGAGCAAGCCTTCAAGACAACCTGGCGACCGGGTGCGCATCACCGTCGGTCAGCGCAAGGGCCTGCACGGGCGCATCCTATCCAAAGCGAGCCGGGGATGGGAGATCGCGCTCGACAACGGCAACACTGTCGTCGTCCCTTTTCCCCATGTGGCTCCCGCCGATCCGGTCCTGGATTTGATCGGCCGCGCCGAAGGATTGGAAGCCGAAACCGACACCGAAACCGCTCTGCACGATCTGCCACCCGTCAATGCCGCCGGTGAAGTGACGGTGGAGGTCGATCTCAACGCCGTGCAAGAGGTGCCATCTTCGCCGCAGGTGACAGATGAACCGGGAGGCTCCGAGGATGATGCATCGGCAACAGAATCGAACAGCGATCAGGCGAAGATGGGCATCAAGGCGTTGCAAGCCCTCGCCAAGTCGCGCGGCGTCGGCATCGCCCGTACGCGGGACGATCTGCTGATCTACATCCTGCAAAAAGAGCCCGATGCCGATCCCGGGCAACTGCGCGGCCGGGTGCTATTCGACACCGTCAACCGGCTGCATATCTCACGCTTGAGGTCAAAGGCTGACTTCATCCGGCTGCTTGCGTAGGCAGCCACGTCACCACACCCGGCAACAGGGCGTCAGGTGCGAACTTGACGCCCTCTGTCGTTGGGGGGGGGACTGAGGCTGCAAAAATAGATTCGGAGAGGTATTGATAGGGTGCTTTTGAGGCCTTATCTTATTTAGAGAGGTGGCGCAGTTCCTCTTGAGTGCTGCGCTGACCGCTGACGTTCCGTCTGATGAAGGCGTAACCGCGCACCAATAGCGACGAGCGGCGCTCCACCCCTTAAATCCAAAAGGATACCAACAATGTTCACCCGGTTTTCCTTCTCCATCATTTCCCTTCTATGCCTGTCATACATAGGAACAACCCACGCGCAATTCACCATCGACCCGCAACAATACGAATCGAGCCTCTTTACCGGGCAGCAGGAGACTATTGAAGTCACCCTCGCCAATGATGGCGATGAAGCGGTCAATTGGCGCGCCAGCACGCGAATCGTGCGCGAGCCAGAAGGCGGACCCCGTCGCGACAATCCTGGCGAGTTACTTGAAACCATTCAAGGGCCCTATAATACCACCTCCGGGCTGGCGCATGATGGTGAGATGCTTTGGGGTGTCAGTTATCAAGATAGCCGCCTCTGGGCAATCGATCCGCGAAGTGGGGAAGTGCAGATTGATGTCAGGTTGGGACAAAACCCCATCGAGATGGGGTTCAATCCTTCTGACGGGCTGCTCTACGTTTCACGGCAGTGGGGGGGCAACACGATCGTCCGGGTTGATCGACAGGGGCAGCAGATCAACCAGTTCGATCTTCCCTTCGGGGGGATTGGCGGCATCGCCTTCGACGATGATGGCTTGCTTTGGGTGAATCACCGCGACGCCCGGCAAATCAAACAGTTTGACGAGGCAAACGATCGGGTCGTCCGCACCCTAAACTACGCTAATGCGGTAGGAGGCCAGGACTGCTTCTGCATGCAGTTTGTCCGGGCGCACGAACGGGGGCAGTTTTGGCTACAGGGCCCCAGCCGGGCATTTCAGATCAACGTCCCCGCTGATGGTGACCAAGGTGAGGCAGTTCAGAATTTCGCCACCGCCAATCAGGTTCAACATAATGGACTGACTCACGATGGATACGATCTATGGGTAGGTCAATGGAATGATCGCAATCTGTTTCGCTATGACGACGGCATTCGGGAGCGATACTGGGTGAGGATCTCTCCGGATCGTGGAGTTGTCGAAGCCAATGACCGTCAAGCCGCCACCTTGACACTTGACGCCTTCGCGCTCCCAGGCGGTGACTACGAAGCCGATATTACCTTTGAATCCAATGATCGGGAAAATCCTGAGATAGTCTTCAGTGTGCTACTTCATGTCGATGCGGCCGCCGACATCGAAGTTGTTTGGGGCGAAGCGGCGGGCTATCCGAATGGAATCGACTGGACCCGGGACCCGCGTTTTGAAGATCTCTTCGTGGGCGGCGTTTATCCCGTCGTGGTCACGGTCTTTAACCACGGCGTTGAGGCGCTGGAGATCGGGCGAATTGTTGTTGAGAACGAGCACTTCTCCACCAGTCACGATCAACTTTCGGTCGATTCAGGCACTTCGTCCGAGTTTGAGGTTTTGTTCCAGCCACAAGAGAGCGGTGAAGTGGAAGCGGTTCTGGAGATGTTCACCAACGACCCTGATGCGGAAGAGGTTCGAATCGACTTGCATGCAGTCTCATCGCAGCCGCCGGTGATTGTCGTTGATCCGCAAGCAATCGCGGACGAACTATCCACCGGAGAGCGATCGGAACACATTATAAATATTGCCAACAGCGGCGATGCGCCCTTGCGTTGGGGTTTTGAATGGGATTACACCGCTGCTCCCGATCAAGATGCCCTGGGGCGAAACTTGCGTCATGCCGATGGCGCTGTTCATGCTGTCTCCCGAGCGTCGATACGCTCTCCAGGACCTCGGCGCGATGACCCTGGTGAAGTTCTAAGGCGATTCAACGCGCCGCGCATCGATCCCACCGGCATGGCTTGGGACGATTCACGCGGCTGGATGTGGATGGTTGGCTTCGATCAGCAGCGGATTTATGCGCTAGAACCCTCCACTGGCGAAGTGCTGGTGGATTTCGCCTCCAATTTCTACTGCATCGGGCTTGGATACGATCCGGTCACAAGCCAAATCATCGCCTCGGATGTTAATGCAGGACAGATTCGGCGATTTGACATCGAAGGGCAACTGGTCGCCTCGGTCCGTTATCCGCAAGGCGCCTACATCGTTGGGCAGGGCTATGATCCGCGCAGCGACCGGTTTTGGACGATGGACATTTCCCGTCGGCTTCTGATTGAGTGGGATCGCGACTGGCAGATCATTCGAAGCGTCAACTACACGCCCGCTTTTGGGCCTCGCGGTGGTGAAGGGGATATCGAGTTCGTTCCTGCCCATCGCGGCGGGAATATTTGGGTCACGACCATCCGGCAGATGTATAGACTGCACGTTCCGGAAGGAGCGCTGGAGGCAGAGTTGATTTCAAGTTTTGATACCGACATCCAGGAATGGCATCATGGCTTGGCGCATGACGGACGCGACTTATGGTTGTCGGGGAGATGGGGATCGCAGGAGGTCGTAGTTGTTGATGATGGCTTCGTCGAATATTACTGGCTTGATGTCGAACCTTTGTCGGGAATGGAGGATGCGGGCGAAGATGCGAATGTGGTGCTGACACTAAGCGCAGCCGAACTATTGGGAGGTCGCTATGAGGCGCTCCTGCGAATCCGGTCCAATGACCCCCAAACGCCCGTTGTGGATGTCCCGGTGATTCTGGATGTGATCGGGGTCCCGGACATCGAAGTGGCTTGGCCCGGGGAACTTGGCTTTCCCAATGAGCTCAATTTCAACGCTGCCTTTAGGGATCTTTTTACCAACTACGAATTCGCCCTTACTATTGTCATCTCCAATCGAGGCACCGCGGATCTGGAGATCGATGAAATCGTCTCCGACAACGAGTACTTTGCCGCCGACCCACAGGCGTTGGCGATTCCGCACCATCAGTCTGCCGAGGTCATCATCGGCTTTCGTCCTGGTGAAGATGGGGAGCACGTCGCGCGCATCACGATCATCAATAACGATCCCGACGAACGGGATGTCGAGATCCTCGCCGTGGGGAGGTCTGAGTCACCTCCGGTAATGGAGATCGATCCGCAGGCGTTCGAGGAGGAGTTGATGACCGACGAGCAAATGGCTCGCTCGCTCACTCTTCGCAATGCCGGGGGGGCCGACTTGCGCTGGGTTGGCGACATTGAGTTCATTTCTGCTCCCGAGCGCGATGGCGCAGGGAGATGGCTGCGCCCCGGTGAACCGGGCGGTCCTTTGCGTCCCCGCCGCGACGACCCCGGCGATGTGCTAAGGCGCTTCAATGTTGCTCGAATCGGCGCTGCGGGATTGGCATGGGATGACGGGCGTGGCTGGATGTGGGTCGTCGGCTTCGACCAACAGCGCATATATGCGTACAACCCTGCGAACGGTCAAGTGCCGGTCGATTTTGCTTCAAACTTCTACTGCATCGGGCTCGGCTACGACCCAGTCGAACGGCGCATCATTGCATCCGATGTCAATGCCCGGCAGATTCGAGTCTTCAACTCTGACGGGCAACTCATCCGCTCAATTGCCTACCCCGACGGTGCATACATAGTCGGTCAAGGCTACGACCCGCAGGGCGACCTTTTCTGGACTGGAGACATCAGCCGCCGGCTATTGCTCGCATGGAACCGAGATTGGGAAGTCGTCCGCACAGTGTCATACGCGCCCGCATTCGAACAGCGGGGTGGCGAAGGGGATATCGAATTCGTTCCCGCCCATCGCAACGGTCCGATATGGGTTACAACCATTGGTCGAGCCTATCAACTCGCGATTCCTGAAGATGCCAATGAAGCGCGCTTGATCTCCAGTTTCAATACCGACATTCGTGAATGGCATCACGGTATGGCGCATGACGGGAGAGACGTTTGGATCTCTGGCGCATGGGGGGCACCCGAAGTCGAAATCATCGATGATGGCATTGTCGAATACTATTGGCTTGATATCGATCCTTTCCGCGGCACTCTTGCGTCTGAACAGGCGCAGGAAGTTTCGGTTTCAATCGATGCAACGGACCTAATCGAGGGGCTTTACGAAGCGGAACTTCGCTTTTCCTCGAATGATCCAGCAAATCCTCGCATCGATGTCGCGGTATCTCTCGAAGTTACCGGAATTCCCGAATTGCAGGTTAGCTGGTCCGAAGACCTAGGCTTTCCAAATGAGATTGATTTTAACCGGGCATACCGCGACCTTTTCACTGACTTTCGCTATGAAGCGCAGTTTGTGGTCGCCAATGAAGGTACCGCCTTGCTGATTGTAGAATCGATCACATCGGATAACGAATACTTTACCGTCGATCCCGCATCCTTCGAGGTCGCCCATCACCAGGAACAGGTGGTCACCATAATACTCGAATCCGAAGAAGATGGGGAGCATCGCGGGACCCTGACTATCTCCTGTAATGACCCGGACGACGAGGAATTTTCGATTGAGGTGCGTGCAGCAACGTTGGCTCAGCCTCAGTTGGCGATCGATCCCGAGGCTATCGAGGTGGACTTCTTGCCGGGCGACGTTGAAAACCGTCGTATCTCAGTCGGAAACGAAGGGATTGCCGAATTGCGATGGAACGCAGCAATTGAGTTCATTGAAGCGCCGGAACGCGATGGCGCAGAGCGAAGGCTGCGACCTGCAGAACCCGGCGGTCCATTGCGTCCCCGACGTGATAACCCGGGAGAGGTTTTGCGACGCTTCGATGCACCGCGAGTGAATCCCACTGGAATGGAGTGGGACCCGGCGCAAAGTTGGATGTGGATGACGGCGTTTGACCAACAGCGCATCTATGCACTCGATCCCGAAAGTGGTGATGTGCAGGTTGAATTCGCATCCAATTTCTACTGCATCGGGCTCGGATTCGACCCTTTGCATAGCCTCATCATCGCCTCGGATGTCAATGCGCGGTTTATCCGCATTTTCAATATTCGAGGCGATTTGGTGCGATCGATTCAATATCCCGACGGCGCCTACATTGTAGGCCAGGGCTACGATCCCCGCACCGATCGGTTCTGGTCGATGGATATTTCCCGCAGGTTGCTGATCGAATGGAATCGGGATTGGCAGATACTGCGCAACGTCAACTATACGCCCGCATTCCAGCCACGGGGTGGTGAAGGAGACATGGTCTTCGTTCCTGCGCACCAGGGCGGGCATATCTGGGTCACCACGATCCGGCGAGCCTATCGATTGAATGTCCCGGAGGGAGCCGTCGAGGCAAGTCTGGTGTCGGATTTTGAGACCGATATACAGGAATGGCACCACGGCTTGGCACATGACCGGCAGAATTTATGGCTCTCAGGCCGGTGGGGTTCACCCGAAGTCGAGGTCATCGACGACGGAATTTGGGAGCAATACTGGCTCGATTTCAGTCCTACATCCGGCACCTTACCGGGAGGGGAGAGGGAATTCATCACCCTTGACTTCGATGCTACCGATTTGGTCCTGGGGCGTTATGTCGCCGCACTCAACTTCGCTACTAATGACCCGCAGCGCCCCGATGCGGCGGTGAATATCGTGATGAATGTCGTGGAGGATTTGCGTCCCCGCCATCTCTTACGTCTTACCGATGCCACTATCGATGACAACGTCATTCCCGATGGTTGGACGGTCGGCGTTCTCACTCCGCAGGGTGAGTTGGCAGGGGAGATAGTTTGGATCGGCGATGCCGCACCACTTGATTTCTTCGCCTGGGGTGCAGATGAGGGCAACGCCGGGTTCAGCCCGGGCGACCCGTTCGACTTCCGCTATTGGGATGAGGATGCCGGGCGAGAATATGTGGCGCTGCCGAACATTGCTGCAGGACCGGAGGAGTTCACGCCCGATGCCATATCCACCCTTTCGCTTGCTGCGGTATCGCAAAGAACCATGCGTATCGATCTTGCCGAGGGTTGGAATACGATTTCGATCAATGTCGTGCCGGACCGTCAACTATATCGGCGTGACGAAGGTCCCGATATTGTTCTAATGACAGACCGGCTTCGCACCGATCCTGACGATCTCGAATCGGCGCATCACATTCTTTTGTTGAAGGATGAGCGAGGGCGCTTTTACAATCCACGATTCGGCTTCAACAACATACCTTACTGGAATCTGACAGAGGGTTATCAGGTTAAGGTGGATCAGGCGCTTGGAGTGCAGTGGACGGGCGAGCCGATACCTGCCGACGCAAATATTCCAGTAGCCACCGGTTGGAATTTCATCGCCTATTTTCCGACCTATCCTCTTCCCTGTCGTTCGCCAGATTTCTACGCCGTTTCGTCAATACTGGACCATGTCCTGCTGATCAAAGACGCGCGCGGGCGATTCGCCAACCCGCGTTTCCGTTTCTCCAATATGATCGATATGGTCGAAGGACAAGGCTATCAGATTAAAGTTGATGCTGATGTGGTGCTAAACTATCCGCCCGAGCCAGAGCGGGTGGCGCTGGCAGCATCCGAACCAAAGGTAGAATTGGTAGGCTGGCACGAACCTGCGCCGACCGGGGGCAATATGTCGCTGCTTATCACCGGCATCACCGGTTCGGTTGGAGTGAGTGATCAGGTAGGGGCACTGGCACTATCCGGGCAATTGGTGGGATTGGGAAATGTGCTGGAGGGTGGGATGGCAGGGTTGGCGGTGTGGGGGGATGATCCCTCGACGGAAGCGGTCGATGGTCTTCGGCACGGGGAGTCATTCACACTTGGCATTTGGCGTCGAGGTGATCCCTCTCCTCTACCCTTGAATGTGGAAGCCATAATCGAAGGCAAGAGTTTGCGCTACGAGATGGACAGCTTCACCGCACTGCAAGCGACGATAGGCTCTATTCCCAAACAGTTCGAATTACTCGCCGCCTATCCTAACCCCTTCAACTCATCCACGAGGTTCACCTTCTCACTTCCGGAGGCGGGCTTGATGAAAGTGGGGATTTACGACATATCGGGACGGGAGGTGCAGTCGGGAACTCGTCATTTCAATGCCGGAACTCATTCCGTTGGTTGGAATGCGGACGGAATCCCCGCGGGAACCTACTTCCTGAAGGCAGAGGCGGGAAGCGCAGTCCACACGCAGAAACTACTGCTGGTTAAGTAATGCGTAGGATGATTTTTATAGTGGGGATGGCGCTTGCCGCCATCCCCACCATCGCTCTCGGGCAGCCTGATACGGTTTGGACTGCATCCATACAAAATGTCGATAGGCCGTCTTCTATTGTGCCATTTCTGGCTCAAGAAGATGGATTCAACATTTGTTGCACTGGTTATGCAAATGATGTAACTGGATATGATTTTCAGTTAATTAGAACTAACGCTTTTGGCGTTGTGGAAGGACGCCGATTTTTCACCGCAATACCGGACAGGCGAATCGCCGAATCGGTGCGTGGCGCAAGCAGGATGCCCGACGGCGGGTTTGTCATGGTGGGTAATGGAATTTTGAGACTTAATCCTGAATTTGAAATTCGATGGTTCAAATCAAGATATGAAACCGGAGGCAAGCGTTGTGTGGTTGCTCACGATGGAGATATTATTGTTCTGGATGTAAGTCACGCGTATAAGATCAGCGACGAAGAAGGGGGCGAAGAGATTTGGCGAAGAGTGTATCAAAATGTGGGAGGATCGCTAAACAGCGGGCTGAATAAAGGTCTTCAAACTGAAGACGGGGGTTATCTCTTTGCTGGAACTACAGCGCGCATAGGTCACGGTTCCGATGATTTCTACGCGGTAAAGGTCGATGAACAGGGTGAGATCGAGTGGGAAAATACATACGGTTCTGAGATATTGGAAGTCTGTCCGAGTGTTGCGGCAGCATCAGACGGCGGATGGTGCCTCGCGGGATCATATCATTACGGTGAAGCCGCTTCCGCGCGTTATGCCATGCTTGTCCGGATTGACTCGGAGGGTGAAGAAATATGGCGGCAGGTCTACGATGAAGTGGAGAATGGCGATTACTTATATAATATCGTAGAGACTTCCGACGGTGGATTTACTGCGGTCGGACAAAATCGCAGAAGTCAATATCTTATGCAGATGCGGGTCGATTGCAACGGCGAGTATCTGTGGGGGCTGCGCCACGGCCTCTGGCGGGATGGGGACCGGTCGAACTGGGCGAGAGGCGACTTGACATCTGTCATTCTAATGGACGACGGAGGCTATGTGGTCTGTGGAACTGCCGACGGCGGACCCTATCGGGGTGGTTTTCTCGCCCGCACCGAGCCCGATCCTGTCGATTTTCCCCAACTGATCGCCGCTTCGGACA
>VGIQ01000063.1 GCA_016867835.1 Calditrichota bacterium
CTGCTTGGAATCACGCAAGCGTCGCTGGCCACGGACTCCTTCATCTCGGCGGCGTCGTTCCAGGAGACGACCCGGGTTCTTACTGAAGCCGCCATCGAACGCAAGACCGATTTCCTGAAAGGATTGAAGGAAAACGTCATTATGGGGCATTTGATCCCGGCTGGAACCGGCGTCTCGAGATACCGGACGGTGCAGGTTACGGTGCCGGAGGGTGAAGACGAGGACCTCGCACTGCATGTCGTTACTGAAGCGGAACTGGTGGAACAGGCCCGTATTCAAGCGCTGGCAGAAGAGGAGCAAGGGCGCGGTGAGCGCGAGCCGGAGGGCGATCTGAGTGGCTTTGCCGTCGAAGGCGGCGAAACCCCGGTTGGTGCCGGAATCGAGGATTCGCTCGCAAGTGGCAACTTTGATGACGATAACGGTTGACAAGTGGCCATTGCCGGCATAAATTGTAAGATTCGCCAGACGGTGCGTGACTGAGCGCACGCGGCACATCCCAAAGATAGAGTATTCTTGCCGACCATCAATCAGTTACTACGCCACGGCCGTTCGACGACCGCCATCAAGAGCAAGGCTCCGGCGTTGCAGCAATGCCCTCAGAAGCGAGGCGTCTGCGTCCGGGTCTATACAACGACCCCCAAAAAGCCTAACTCGGCATTACGCAAAGTAGCGCGGGTGCGGCTCTCGAACGGCATCGAGGTAACGAGTTACATCCCCGGCGAAGGGCACAACCTACAGGAGCACTCGTTGGTCCTCATCCGGGGCGGGCGTGTTAAGGACCTGCCGGGGGTGCGTTATCATATTGTGCGCGGGACCCTCGACGCCGCCGGCGTAGCCAAGCGCCAGCAGGGGCGGTCGAAGTATGGCGCCAAGCGCGGCAAGAAATAGTAAAATAATAAGTTATCCTCGGCGGACGAGATTTCAATCCCGTCCGTCAAGGACATTTGAATAAGCCCATTACCAATGTCCCGACGCAAACGCGCAGCCCATCGCCCCGTCCCGCCCGATCCGCGGTTCGGCGATGTGATTGTTACGAAGTTCATCAATAACATTATGAAAGAGGGCAAGAAGAGCACCGCCGAGCGGATCTTCTACGATGCTCTCGAGATCGTAGCCAAGCGGACCAAGCAGAATGGCCTTGAGGTCTTCCGCAAGGCGATGGAAAACGCGCGTCCGCCGCTCGAGGTTAAGTCGCGGCGGGTTGGCGGTTCGACCTATCAGGTGCCCGTCGAGGTGCGTCACGACCGGCAGTTGGCATTGGCGATGCGCTGGATACTGCAGTATGCCCGGTCGCGCAGTGAGACGACGATGGCCGCGAATCTGGCATCGGAACTCATCGCCGCAGCCAATGGCGAAGGCTCGACGATCAAGAAACGGGAAGATACCCTCAAGATGGCTGAGGCCAACCGGGCCTTCGCGCATTTCAGGTGGTAGGGGAGGGATGGCAAAGCAAGTAAGAAGAAGATTGCATCCGAGACTACTGTCGAATTGCTGAAGGAGCATTCCGATAGTATGTCGAGAGAGGAACTGATTCAAGCTGCTGTTGGAAAGATCGCGGGCAATCGGAATACAATATGGATTCAAAGTTCTGAATCCAAGATCAAATGTAATAGGGCTGTTGAAATCGGTGGCAAAGTATTGGGTGACAAATGGGGAACTCCCGACGTGATTGGTCGGTACGCACCAGGAATCGAATTCGTCTCATTTCAGGCTGAGATTATCTTCTGTGAAGTCAAGAGCGACCCGAGTGATGGTGCCGCACTGCAGGGTTTTGGTCAAGCGATGGCATACGGAAGCTACTGTCACCGCACCTACCTTGTTCTTCCGTTGAAGTACGAAGTCCTTGGTCGGATGACAACGCTCTGTCAATTTTACGGTATGGGCTTGATCACTATTGATGTCAGCAAGAGCGCACAGATGAAAGTGTTTCACACAAAGGCGTTCAACCTGATTTTGGATGCGTGCCGCCGCGAGCCAGATCCTGATCTGCTGAATGAGAAATTGAGCAAATTGACTGATGATCAACGCCTTGCATTGGGTTATGATGTTGCACAAAGAAATGCAAGATCGAAGTGATCGAGGGAGAATCATCTGGTGAATGAGAATACTCTTCAGGCTATGCGGCGTCCGGTCCATAAGCAAGAAGCAATACGGACAATCGAGTCGCTGCCGGAAAGCGTCAGCCTCGACGACATCATCGAAGCCCTTTGTGTCAGGCTTGCTGTCGAAGAGGGCATGGCGGATGGTGACGCCGGCAGATATGTTGAGGAAGAGCAGCTGGATCGGCGGTTTGGCAAGTGAAGCGAGTGCGCTGGACGGAGCGGTCGTTTCGGGATTTGGAAAGCATTTTCGATTACATCGCTCGAGATTCGCCGCACCATGCCCGCCTGACCATTCGCGCTATCCGCTTGGTTGCCCGATCAGCGGCCGAGAGTCCAATGTTGGGACGAGTTGTTCCCGAGTTTGGTGAACCGCTTATCCGCGAGCGGTTCCATCGACAATACCGAATCATCTATCGCGTGATTGAGGGTGGGATTGAGGTAGATGCCGTGCTACACGGCGCGCGTCTTCTCGTTTAGTTCGAAGGTCGCTGGATTCTGAAATCCGGTACTCAAGCCGTCATCATCCGTCCAAGCGAAAGCGCTTCGATGACAGGTTCGTCAGTTCGTCATAGTTAGCCGACAGTCCCCTCACCAGGAATGCTCCTTTAGTGGAAAGCAGCCTGACCGGGCTGCTTTCGGCGTCTTTGGGAAGTTCAACCTACAGCACTCCAGCCCCGGCTGAAGTCAATCTCAAGAAGGAGCATCCTGCTGCACAGCGAGCGTGGGCGGGTTCAGATATAGATAAGTGATTCAGGAAGTTACACTACCCCGGACGAATCCCGGTAAGAACGGCAAGCCGAAGGCAATGAACGGCCAGAACGGCAACGGCAAGGTCGCCCTTAGCCAGATCCGCAACATCGGCATCATGGCTCACATCGACGCCGGCAAGACCACCACCACCGAGCGGATCCTCTACTACACCGGCCGCACTTATAAGGTAGGCGAAGTCCACGAAGGCACGGCGGTGATGGACTGGATGGATCAGGAACGCGAGCGCGGCATTACCATCACCAGCGCCTCGACGACCTGTCCCTGGAAAGACCACCAGATCAACATCATCGACACGCCGGGACACGTCGATTTCACGGCCGAAGTAGAGCGCTCGCTGAGGGTGCTCGACGGCGCCGTCGCGATCTTCTGCGCAGTCGGCGGTGTCGAGCCTCAATCTGAGACTGTCTGGCGTCAAGCCGACCGTTATGGTGTGCCGCGCATTGCTTACGTCAACAAGATGGACCGCTCCGGTGCAGATTTTTACCGCGTAATCGACATGATGAAGGAGAGGCTCGGCGCTCGACCTATTCCGGTGCAAATTCCGATTGGGCAGGGCGAACTTTTTACCGGGATGATCGATCTCGTCCGAATGAAGGCGATTTCGTTTCGCGATGAGAGCCTCGGTGTCCATTGGGAAGAGGGCGAAATCCCCGCCGACATGATCGCCGACGCCCGGCATTGGCGCGAGCAGTTGCTTGAGGCTGTCAGCGATTTCGACGATTCCTTGATGGCCAAGTTCCTTGAAGATGAAGTCATCGACGAGCATGAGATCAAAGCCGCTCTGCGCAAAGCAACAATAGCCTGTACCGGCGTTCCGGTGCTTTGCGGGTCGTCGTTTCGCTACAAAGGCGTGCAGCGGCTGCTCGACGCGGTGCTCGACTATCTTCCGAGCCCCCTCGATATGAAGCCAGTGGAGGGCCATAACCCCGATACCGAAAAGGCCGAATTGCGCACCGCCGACCCCACGGCGCCATTTGCCGCCCTCGCCTTCAAGATCGTAACCGACCCCTATATGGGGCGGCTCACTTACTTCCGGGTTTATTCGGGGCGGGTTGCTTCCGGCGATCAGGTACTTAACGCCACTAACGGCCGCAAGGAGCGCTTCAACCGCATCGTCAGGATGTTCGCCAACAAGCGCGATGATATCGAAGGCGTTGAGGCCGGCGACATCGTAGCCGCCATCGGCCTTCGCGACACCCGCACCGGCGACACCCTATGTGATATCAAGCATTCGATCCTGCTCGAGCGAATGAGCTTCCCTGAGCCGGTCATATCGGTCGCGGTCGAGCCGCAGTCGCAAGCCGAACAAGAGAAACTGGCCGACGCTCTCTCGAAATTGTCGGACGAAGACCCGACCTTCCGCGTTCGCACCGATCCTGAATCGGGGCAAACCCTCATCAGCGGGATGGGGGAACTTCACCTCGAGGTTCTCGTCGAGCGGATGCGGCGGGAGTTCAATGTCAAGGTTCAGCAAGGTCGCCCGCACGTTGCCTATCGCGAGACTATCACGCGCAGCGCCACAGCGGAAGGGCGTTACATTCGTCAGACCGGCGGTCACGGGCAGTATGGACACGTCAAACTGACCGTCGAACCGGGCGAGCCGGGAGCCGGGTACCAGTTTGAGTCTAAGATCATCGGTGGAACCATTCCCCGCGAATACATCGAGCCGGTCAACCGCGGTTGCCGCGATGCACTCGAGAGCGGCCCCCTCGCAGGTTACCCGGTCATTGACGTCAAGGTAACCCTGCTCGACGGATCTTACCATGAAGTTGATTCTTCCGAAATGGCATTCAAGATTGCCGGCTCGATGGCGGTGCAGGAGGCCGTGCGTCAGGCAGGAGTGGTGTTACTTGAGCCGTTCATGAAACTCGAGGTAATCTCCCCGGCGGTCTATCTCGGCGACGTCGTCGGCGACCTCAACAGCCGCCGCGCCCGCATCATGGGAATCGATGTCCGGAGCGACGCCCAGGTCGTATCGGCCGAAGTGCCGCTGGCGACGATGTTCGGCTACGCCACCAGTCTGCGCAGCCTCACCCAGGGTCGGGCGCTCTTCACGATGGAGTTCCTCCGCTACGAAGCGACGCCAAAGTCGGTCCAGGAGGAGATCCTCGATCGGGTGAACGGGAAGTAGGGGCAATAACAATAGTTATGTCCGACAAAGTTCACATATTTTGGGATAACACCAATATCTTTCTGACAGCTGTGGATACTGCAGGGGAGATGGAGCCTGGTCTCTCGCGATATGCGGTCCGAGTTCACTTCAACAATCTCTTTCAATTGGTATCACGCGGTCGGGAGGTGTTAACGAAAGAACTTGCCGGTTCGGTTCCACCGCAAGCCGCTTCTTTATGGGAATATGCTGAAAGGATGGGCTTCAAAACGACCTTGCTCCAAAGAGTGGAGAATGGGTTCGGTATCCTTCGCGAGCAAACCGTCGATGAAATGCTCCATCTGCGAATTGCCAATACTATTTTGGCCAGGCCCAATCCAGAAACTCTTGTGCTGCTGTCAGGAGACGGACGTGTAAGCAAGACGGGAACAAGTTTTCCCGGTCAATTGCGGTTTGCCCTTCAGCGCGATTGGAAGGTGGAAGTATATAGTTGGCGCGGAGGTTATAATTCCCGTGCATTTGGCGAACTCAAGTCGGATTTTCCAAAACTGGTAAAGGTCGAGATGTTGGACGATTATTATTATTCACTTACGTTCATCAAGGCGGGCCGATACTGGAGTATTACTCAATTAGGCGAGCAAGTTGAACTGAACATTCCGGATCGTGCCGCGAAACCTCTTAATATTATCGGGAACTGACCCATGGCCAAAGAGAAATTTGTTCGGGACAAGCCGCACGTCAACATCGGGACGATCGGCCACGTCGATCACGGCAAGACGACGCTTACGTCGGCGATCACCAAGGTTCTTGCCGCCAAGGGCTGGGCTCAGGAGCGTTCGTTCGACTCGATCGACAACGCGCCTGAGGAGCGGGCACGCGGGGTCACCATCAACACCGCCCACATTGAGTATCAGACCGCGAACCGTCACTATGCTCACGTGGACTGTCCGGGTCACGCCGACTACATCAAGAATATGGTGACGGGCGCGGCACAGATGGACGGAGCGATCGTGGTGGTGGGTGCGGACGATGGTCCGATGCCTCAGACTCGGGAGCACATTCTGTTGGCTCGTCAGGTGGGGGTTCCCTACCTGGTGGTGTTCATGAACAAGTGCGACCTGGTGGACGATCCGGAACTCTTGGATCTGGTGGAGTTGGAGATGCGGGAGTTGCTGAAGCAGTATCAGTTTCCGGGTGACGACATACCGGTGATTCGGGGCTCGGGGCTTCAGGCGATGAACTTTCCTGGGGATCGGGTTCACAACCAGTGCATCCTGGACCTGATGTCGGCGGTTGACAGTTACATCCCGACGCCACAGCGGGCGGTTGACAAGCCGTTTTTGATGCCGGTAGAGGATGTCTTTTCGATTACCGGTCGGGGGACGGTGGCGACGGGCCGCATCGAGCGGGGTATAATCCACGTGGGTGACGAGGTGGAATTGGTGGGCTTTGGATCGTCGAAGAAGTCGGTTGTGACGGGTGTTGAGATGTTCCGGAAGTTGCTTGACGAGGGACAGGCGGGGGACAATGTGGGGCTGTTGCTTCGTGGCATCGACAAGGACGAGGTTGAGCGGGGGATGGTGATATCGGCACCGGCATCGATCACCCCGCACACGAAGTTCGAGGGGAAGGTCTATGTTCTCTCGAAGGAGGAGGGCGGCCGTCACACGCCGTTTTTCCAGGGTTATCGTCCGCAGTTCTATTTTCGGACGACGGACGTAACGGGCGCGGTGGAGTTGCCTCAGGGTCGTGAGATGGTGATGCCGGGCGACAACGTAGAGATCAAGGTGGACTTGATTTCGCCGATTGCGCTTGAGGAGCAGGTTCGTTTTGCGATCCGCGAGGGCGGCCGCACGGTCGGCGCCGGCATGGTCACCAAGGTGACCGCGTAGAGATTCCAGTGGGAATCGTCTATGTAAGGGGAACCGTGATTGGTCCAAAGGGATCGCGTAATGTGCGCTTTCTGGTGGACAGCGGTGCGAGTTACAGCCTCTTGCCAGAACCTGTTTGGACCAAGATTGGGCTTGCACCTAAGCGAGAGATGCAGTTCGAATTTGCCGACGGGTCGATAGTGACCCGAAATGTGTCGCAATGCCAATTTCAAATCCTTGAAGAAGACGTCTATTCTCCCGTTATACTCGGCGAACGGGACGATGAGGCATTGCTGGGAGTAATTACCCTTGAGGTCATGGGATTGGTGCTCAATCCTTTCAAGAGGAAGTTGCAACCCCTGCGCCTGATGCTGGCAAGCGCCAAGGAAGTAGAAATCAAGAGTCCCAAGGAAGTTTAATGCCTCGTGACATCATCATTCTGGCCTGCAATGAATGTAAGCGCCGGAACTACACCAACACCAAGAACAAGCGCAAGCAGTCGGGACGCGTCGAGTACAAGAAGTTCTGCCCCCACTGCAACCAGCGCACCACTCATCGGGAGACGCGGTGAACGAGAGGTCTGTAGCTCAACTGGTAGAGCATCGGTCTCCAAAACCGAGGGTTGGGGGTTCGAGTCCCTCCAGGCCTGCCAACACCGGAGTTGAATATGATCGGTAAAGCCGCCAAGTATATCGGCGACGTCCGCACCGAGATGGCCAAGGTGATCTGGCCGACCCGGCAGCAGTTGATCGAGAGTTCGGTGATCGTCGTCGTCCTCTCGATCATCCTGGCGATCTTCACGTTCGGCGTGGATGTGATTCTGAACCGCATCCTGAAGTTCATTCTTTGACCGGCACGGCAGGAGCGCGTTTGGCAGTCGCCCGTAAGAAAGCCCATCCTCCTGAGCCGGTATCGGCGCCCGAGGTTTCCTCCGAGGTCGTAGCCGCGCGCCGGTGGTATGCCCTGCGCGTCTTCACTACCCAGGAAAACGCAGTCAAGAACTACCTCGAAGGCGAGGTGAAGCGGTCCGCGGCTCTTATCGAGCAAGTGGGAGCGATCCTCGTGCCACAGGAGACCGTCGTCGAAATGCGCGACGGGCGCAAGCGTCAGCGGAATAAGATCACCTTCCCGGGGTATCTCTTCATTGAGATGCTCCTCTCGAAAGAGACGCGACACCTGATCGACGGAGCGCCCGGGACGATGGGCTTTGCCGATGGCACCCAGGATCCGCAGCCGCTTCGCGCCGAAGAGGTCGATCGCATTCTGGGCCGGGTCGAAGAAAGACGCGGCCAGATCACGGTCGAAATCCCCTTCCAGATCGGTGATAAGGTGAAGATCACCGATGGACCGTTCAAGGATCTGGTCGGTTCGATAAAGGAACTGAATCAGGAGAAGCGGCGGCTCAAGGTGTTAGTGACGGTCTTCAACAGTTCGACGCCTGTCGAGGTCGATTTCCTGCAGGTTACTACCAACTTCACCACCTAACCCGACGGCTGCCGACGATATGGGGAGGGAGTGAACGCGGCAGCGTCACCTTGCTTACCCGGCTGGAAAGAATTCTCAAGGTCATTGGGCGCCTGCTACAGGCTTGCCCATAGACCGGATCAACAAGACGGATTACGATTATGGCATCACCCAAGAAGCGCATTACCGGCTATGTCAAATTGCAGGTAACCGGCGGGCAGGCGAATCCTTCGCCGCCGGTCGGACCGGCGCTCGGCCAGCGCGGCGTCAACATTATGGAGTTCTGCCGTCAGTTCAACGAGCGGACCAAGGACCAGATGGGGACGACTTTGCCGGTCATCATTACGGTCTATCATGACAAGACCTTTTCGTTCGTTGTCAAGTCGCCTCCGGCTTCCTTCCTCTTGAAGAAGGCAGCCGGAATACCGAGCGGCTCGAAGGAAGCCAATCGCAGCAAGGTCGGTAAAGTATCCTCCGATCAGTTACGCGAGATTGCTAAAGTGAAGATGCCCGACTTGAATGCCCATACCGTCGAAGGCGCGATGAAGGTCGTTGCCGGGACGGCTCGCAACATGGGGATTACGGTCGAGGGGTAGGGACAAAGATCCCGCACACCTTGTGGGATTTCAACTCGTGGGAGCGCCACCTTCGGCGCGAGATCAACCACAACCCGCTCGCGCTTGAGCGGTTCAAAATGAGGAAGCAGTGAAAGAGAGCAAGCGTTTCAAGGCTATCAAGGTCAAGGTCGATCGGCGTATTGAGCATGACCTTGAACAGGCCGTCGCCAAGGTGAAGGAGTGCGCGACGGCGAAGTTCGATGAGACGGTCGAAATCCACATCAACCTCGGCGTCGATCCGCGCAAAGCCGATCAGATGATCCGCGGGACCGCCAGCCTGCCGCACGGCATCGGCAAGACCGTCCGGCTGCTCGTGCTGGCTCGCGAAGAGAAGGCCAAGGAAGCCCTCGAAGCCGGCGCTGACCATGCCGGGCTCGACGAGTTCATTGAGAAGATTCAAGGCGGCTGGACGGACATCGATTCGATCATTGCGACGCCCGATGTGATGCCGCAGGTCGGAAAGGTCGGAAAGATCCTTGGCCCGCGAGGTCTTATGCCGAATCCCAAGACCGGCACGGTGACAGCCGACGTCGCTGGAGCGGTAAGAGAGGTCAAAGCCGGGAGGCTCAGTTTTCGCGTCGATAAGACCGGCATCCTCCACATCCCGGTCGGCAAGGCGTCGTTCGATAAAGTGAAACTGGTGGAAAACATCCAGTCGCTTTTGGGGACGATCCAGCGCTTGAAGCCTTCGACCGCCAAAGGGCAGTATGTGAAGGCGATCACGCTCACTTCGACGATGGGCCCCGGCGTCAAGGTGAGCCGCGCGTCGGCGGGAGTGAAGTAGTCTTTTAACTGGTTGGGGCGCGATTTATCGCGCCCGATATGCTTTGAATGTCCACCAGATAGGTAAAACCTATGGACCGACTGAACCGTCAGATCACCCGCAAACTGACCCTTGACGACCTGAGGGACGACTACGGCTATGTCGATGCAACGCCGGAAGAGCGCATAGGGATGGTGTGGGATCTGACCGTTGAGCATTACTCCAAATTGGGGTATGATATGAGTCAACCGTTACAAAGGCATGTTACCAAAGTAATCCGCAGGAAACCCCGAGAGCAAAAATGAAAGGCATCAGTTACATCGTCGATGAGGAGGGGAGGCGGAGGGGACTACGGATCGACTGCCCCGACCTGTCCAAAGACGAGTTGGAGGACCTCGAAGATTCGATCGTCACCCTCCTGCGGCGGCACGAACCGACAGTTCCGTGGGAGGTGCTAGCGGCAAGAATTCCTAGTATTTTGGGTTGCAATTGATGAGTAATCCATCCACTGCAACTAAGCCTAAGGCGCTTTGGGAGAATGCCGTTGACATTCTTAGAGAGAAGAAGTCGCCAATGACAAAATCTGAATTATGGAATGAAATTAAATCCAGGGGACTTTATACTGGAGAAGGCCTAACTCCTTGGCAAACATTATCATCGGGAATATTATGGCATTGCGCAAATGTTGAATCAACACGTAAATTCGAATTGGTCTTTTATCGTGTTGCAAGTCGATATGGTTTGTTGGAGTGGCTGGAACAGAACAAGGAAGAGATATTTGGCACATACGTCCCAATTACTGCATCGGATACTGAGCTTGACAAATTTATAACCGAAATGAGAGTTAATATTGAGAATGCTGTTATCGACTTCATTGATAGAATCATTAAATCTGATAAGAAAGGAGAAGGATTTCAAAGTCTATGCGCAATTGCACTGAAAACAATGGGTTATCAAGAGGTTACAGTGAATGGAAAGGGGGGTGATAGGGGCATTGATTTGATTGCAGAATATAGATCTGGGCCAATAGTAACCGTTGCAATCGCACAGTGCAAGGGCCACAAGCGCCCAATAGGCCCTGATGTAGTGCGCGAGTTAAATGGGACGAGCGAGAAGGATATGTCAATACATAGCAGGATATTCTTTTCTGCCAACGGATTTACCAAAGCAGCACTTGAAGAAGCAGAGAAGTGTGGCATAAATGTCATTGACAAAAAAGCTCTAGCCAATTTATTTGTTAACTATGGAGTCAAAGCATAAGATGACCTACCCCATCACTGAATACATAGAGCGCGCTATGGCGCACGCCGAATACAGTCTACTCGAAGAAGATTCCTTCGCAGGTCGAATTCCACTGTGTATTGGAGTATTGGCATTCGGCAAAACTTTGACCGCATGTCAAGAGGAATTGCGCTCGACCCTTGAAGACTGGATACTCATCGGATTGCGCTTGGGGCATGAATTGCCAGTCATCGATGGCATAGATCTTAGCATCAACATCGAGGCTGAACAACTTGAAGCCGTGTAAGCGCTTCGAGGCAATTCGCAAGATTCGCAAATTGGGGCTGACCGGACCGGTGAGCGGCGGCAAGCATCAGGCGATGATTTATCAAGACCGCTGTCGACTTGCTATTCCCTCGATCAAGGAATACGACGCCAAGCAACTCAAGATGTTACTGTCGGAACTTTCACTTATTTTGGGTCGCCGTATCTCGGACGACGTGTGGAACTCTCTATAACAACGGTTTTTATCGCATCCATATACAAACCCATGATCCGAGCATCAAAACCCGCCGCAGGCAAGATCACCGCGCAGGGCGAACTCGAAAGCGTCCTCGCCGGAGCCAACGCGATCATCATGGCCGACTTCACCGGCCTGCCGGTCGCCGACTTCGATCAGTTGCGGCTCAGTTGCTTCAAGAGCAACCTCCTGTTTATCGTCGCCAAGAACACCATCGCCAAACTGACGCTGGAGAAACTTGGCCACACCGGTCTGGACCAGATCCTGACCGGCCCGACCGGCTTTTGCATCGGCCGCGGCGATCCCGTTCAGCCGATCAAACTGCTCGCCGACTTCATCAAGGAGAAGCAGAAGGCCGCCATCAAAGGCGGGCTGGTCGATGGCCGGCTCTACGGCCCGGCTCAGATCGAACAACTAAGGAACATCCCGCCGCGGGAGGTGCTAATCGCCCAGATCGTCGGCGCGATTGCCAGCCCGCTCTCGGGCTTCGTTTTCGTTATTCAAGAGATACTCCGGTCGTTCGTATCGGTAGTCGATCAGGTCGCTCAAGCGGCCGAAGCGAATCCCGACGGACGCCCGGGCCTAACTGCATCAGGAGGATCCGTGCAAGCCATTATCGATGCCATCGAGAAGATGACCGTTCTCGAATTGGTCGAACTGAAGAAAGCCCTTGAGGATAAGTTCGGTGTAACCGCCGCCGCTCCGATGGCCTTCGCCGGCGCGATGCCGGGTATGGCTGGTGCCGCCGCGGCTCCCGCCGAGGAGGTCGAAGAGCAGACCGAGTTCACCGTCATGCTGATAGGTGCCGGCGAAAAGAAAATTCAGGTCATCAAGGAAGTCCGCGCGATCACCAGCCTCGGTCTGAAGGAAGCCAAAGACCTCGTCGATGGCGCTCCCAAGCCGGTCAAGGAAGGCATCTCGAAAGAAGAAGCACTGAAGATCAAAGCGCAGATCGAGGAAGCCGGCGGCACCGTCGAACTGAAGTAGGCTCAAGCCTTAAGGCTCAAGGCTTAGGGCTTAGAGTCTTAGGATAACTGAGGGCTTGGGGATGAACCCCCAATCCATTCAGTGTCAGGCTCATGGCTAATGGCTGGCTATGGTCTTTGGGGGGTTGGTGATTGTGGTGTTAAATACTGCCTAATCCGATATCCTTTACCTTTCGCCAGATGCCCTACGCCCTGAGCCTTAAGCCGTCTATCACCCCGATGGAGTAGGATTGAAGAGCAAGAACACGATCCAGCGTATTACCTTCGCCCGCACCCAGCCGATCCTCGATATGCCTGACCTGCTCGATGTGCAGGTTAAGTCGTTTGAGGACTTTCTGCAGCGCGATGTGCCGCCCGACAAGCGCGAGCGCAAAGGACTGCAGTCGGTCTTTATGAACATCTTCCCGATCCTCGACAACCGGGAAGAGCACGTTCTGGAGTTCATCGAGTATCATATCGCACCGCCCAAATACACCATCGAAGAGACACGGGCGCGCGGGGTCAGTTACTCGGTGCCGCTCAAGGCGAAATTGCGCCTCTCGAGTCGCGGCGATGTCGATGACGAAGGCCAGTTCAGCCATACGCTGGAAGCGGACGTCTATCTCGGCAACCTGCCTCTGATGACCGACGAAGGCACCTTCATTATCAACGGTGCCGAGCGAGTCGTGGTAAGCCAACTTCACCGTTCGCCGGGTGTCTTCTTCGGCGACTCGATTCACCCTAACGGCACCCGCATCTTTTCGGCGCGGGTGATCCCGTTCCGGGGTGCCTGGATCGAGTTCACCACCGATATCAACGACGTTCTATACGTCTATATCGACCGACGCAAGCGATTTCCCATCACCACATTGCTGCGCAGCCTCGGTTACTCCCAGGACTGGCAGATTTGGGAACTATTCGGCTACACCGAAGAGGTTGCGCTCGGCTCGAAGGATATCAAGGATCACTTTGGGACCAAGGTGATCCGGTCCGAAGTTGACAAGGAGACGGGCGAACTGCTCGTGGCCGCCGGTACGCCGTTCAATTCCGATACCCTGAAGGACCTGAAGAAGAAGGGTCTTAAGCGGGTGCTCCTGCTGCACCTCGACGAACACGACGTCGCCGGCGAGATTCTCGATAACACCTTCCGCCGCGACCGCTCGACGAACGAAGACGAGGCGCTGGTGCACATCTATCGGGAACTTCGCTCCAGCGACCCGCTCGACCTCGAATCGGCACGCAAACTCCTCCATCGGCACTTCTTCGACGATAAACGCTATGATCTGGGGCAGGTTGGGCGCCACCGCATCAATAACAAGTTGGGCCTCGACGTCGATACATCGATCCATGTCCTGACGAAAGTGGACATCGTCGCCATAATCCGTCGGGTGCTCGACCTCCGCTTGAATAAGGAGCAGACCGACGATATCGACCATCTCGGCAATCGCCGGGTGCGTACCGTCGGCGAGCAACTGGCCAATCAGTTTTCCATAGCGCTCTCGCGTATGGCCCGCACCATTAAGGAGCGGATGAACATGCGCGAGTCGGATCAACTGTCGCCGCAGGATCTGGTCAACGTCCGAACCATTTCGTCAGTGATCAACACCTTCTTCGGCACCAACCAGTTGTCGCAGTTCCTGGATCAGGTCAATCCACTGACCGAGTTGACCCACAAGCGCCGTCTCTCGGCGCTTGGACCGGGCGGGCTTACTCGTGAACGCGCCGGCTTCGAGGTGCGCGATGTCCACTATACCCATTATGGACGCCTCTGTCCTATTGAGACGCCGGAGGGTCCCAACATCGGCCTCATTTCGTCGCTCTGCACCTATGCCCGGGTCAACGATCTCGGTTTCGTCGAAACGCCCTACCGCAAAGTCCGAAATGGGCGGCCGGTCAAACTAATTGAGTATCTGAGTGCCGATGACGAAGACCGCGTAACGATCGCCCAGGCAAATGCCCTTATTTCAGGCAATGGCGAGTTTGAACAGCAGAGGGTTAAAGCGCGGTATAGAAGCGACTATCCGATCGTCGCTCCGTCAGCGATCGACTATATGGATGTGTCTCCGATTCAGATCGTCTCGATAGCCGCCGCATTGATTCCCTTCCTCGAGCACGATGACGCCAACCGAGCGCTGATGGGCTCCAATATGCAGCGCCAGGCGGTACCGCTACTTAAGCCGGAAGCACCACGCGTCGGCACCGGGATGGAAGGCCGTTGCGCCCGCGACTCCAGGACGCTGCTCGTCGCTGAATCAGATATGAAGGTTCTCCGGGTCTCGGCCGATGAGATTGTCGCGGAGCGTAAATTGTTCGATCCGCGGTCGAAGGACGGCGTTGCGCCAATGGAGAGGATATCTTACAAACTGCGCAAGTTCTACCGCACCAATCAGGACACTTGCATCAACCAGCGCCCGGTCGTCGAAGCCGGCGATACCGTGAAGAAAGGCGACATTATCGCCGACGGCTGCGCCACCGATCGCGGCGATCTGGCCTTGGGACGCAATGTCCTCGTTGCCTTTATGCCGTGGAATGGCTACAACTTTGAAGACTCGATCATCCTCTCGGAACGCCTCGTGCGGGACGACCTCTTCACCTCGATCCACATTGAGGAAGTCGAACTTCAAGTGCGCGAAACCAAGCGCGGTCAGGAGGAGTTGACAAGGGAGATTCCCAACGTCAGTGAGGAAGCGACGAAAGACCTCGACCAGAACGGGATCATCCGGGTCGGTGCTGTGGTGCGCGAGGGCGACATCCTTATCGGCAAGGTAACCCCCAAGGGTGAAACGGAGCTGACTCCCGAGGACAAGTTGCTAAAGGCGATCTTTGGCGACAAAGCCGGGGATGTGAAGAACGCTTCGCGGGTCGCGCGACCGGGGTTGAACGGCGTCGTCATCGATACCAAACTCTTCAGTCGTCGCCGTAAAGACCCCGATGCACGACGTGAAGATAAGGAGAAGGTCGAGCAACTCGACGCCGAATTCGAGCAGGTTAGCGCAGCACTTGAACTGGAAACCAAAACCGAGATCGCCCGGGTGCTTGACGGTATGGTCGCGAGCGAAGTCCGGGACCGCAACGGTGAACAGATCCTCGTTCCGGCAGGAGTGCTCTACGACAGCGTTACTGTGGAAGGCGTCCGGATCGATCAGGTGCCGAGCGATGCCCGTTGGACGGGAGACGATGAAGTCAACAACATCGTCAATTTCCTGATTCAACGTCACGGTGAACGGCTCTTCGAGGAAGAGACGGTTTATCGCAATCAAAAGCACAAGATCCAGGTTGGCGATGAACTGCCGAGCGGACTGGTGCAGTTAGCCAAGGTCTATGTCGCGCAAAAGCGCAAGATTCAGGTCGGCGATAAGATGGCCGGGCGGCACGGCAACAAGGGTGTCGTCGGTAAGGTGGTTCCGGTTGAGGATATGCCTTTCCTCGCGGATGGGACGCCAATCGATATGATCCTCAACCCGCTCGGGGTGCCTTCGCGTATGAATCTCGGGCAATTGCTTGAGACGGCGCTCGGATGGGCCGGCGACAAACTCGACCTCCACTTCTCGACGC